>CANHAR010000097.1 GCA_947458495.1 Gammaproteobacteria bacterium
CCTGCCTCGAGCATCGAGAAGCCTGCTGCCATCCACATAACCAGTGCGCCACACACCAGAAAGTAGAAGGTGTCCATCGCGTACTGCAGTTCAAAAATTTGGTTTTCCACCTTTATTTCCTCCGCTTAAGAGCTAATTCAGCTGCTAGACAGCAGCCTCGCCTGTTTCACCAGTTCTGATTCGGATTACCTGCAACAGGTCCGATACAAAAATTTTGCCATCACCAATTTTCCCGGTGTTGGCCGCCTTGGTAATCGCTTCCAGAGTCTGATCAAGCAGGTCATCACTGATTGCTACTTCGATCTTCACCTTAGGGAGGAAATCCACCACATATTCAGCGCCCCGATACAGCTCGGTGTGACCCTTTTGACGCCCGAAACCTTTTACCTCTGTTACTGTGATGCCCTGCACGCCAATCTCTGAAAGCGCCTCTCGGGCATCATCCAGTTTGAAAGGCTTGATAATCGCCGTTACTAACTTCATGTCTTGCTCCTTGTTTCTGACAACATAGGTAGTTAAACCTGAGCGCTTGTTTATACCTGCGCCACCATTTCAGTGCAGATACACCTGCCAGACACTATGCATGGCTCATGCCATGTTAAATTTATGAATATATTTCAATAGATTATGAGTTTTTGGGGCAAAACCTCTGGGATTTGACGGTATCAGGGCAAGCATGTAGCACCAGATTGGTGCGATTGATGTGAGTCCCGCACTTAAGCTGTGCTGCTCAGATCGGCGGCGGAAAATATGCTATTGTCGGCACAGCCTGCCAATACGCCAGTCAATCTGTCAGCCCATAAAAGGAGAGTGAAAATGCTTAACAAACAGATTCTTGATGATATCGCTGAGCAGATTGGTCGACGCCTGCCTCAGCTGAACGCACTGGGGCAGGATGTCTCAGATAACGTCAAAGGTCTGGTGCAACAAAGCCTTGGCAAGCTTGACCTGGTCACTCGGGAAGAATTTGACGTGCATGTGCGGGCATTGCAACGCGCTGAAGACAAAATTGCCGAGCTGGAAGCCATCGTAAACGAGCTGGAGTCGCGCCTCACCCCTTCAGCGAACGCAACGCAAAGTGCCTGAACGCCGCAGCCTGGGCGACGTGGGCTGCATTGATCGTATACTCACCCTCCAGATCGGCCAAGGTTCTGGCCAGCTTGATCATGCGATGACAGGCTCGGGCAGACAGGTGCAGTTTCTCCATACTTTGCCGGATCAGCGTTTCTGCCGCCGGCAATAGAGGACAGAATTCATCCAGACGTTCGGCATCTAACTCCCTATTCAAACAGCCCTGTCTGTTGATCTGGCGTTGCCGGCATTGCAGAACTCGTTCACGTAACTGCGCAGAGTCCTCTTCGGTCGTCAACGGCGGGCGGCGCAGCTCTTCACTGGTCAGACGCCCTATCTCCACATGCACATCAATCCTGTCCAGCAGGGGTCCGGAGATTTTTTCCAGGTAACGGGAGATTCTGTCGGGCGTACATCGACAAAAGCCACGATCATCACCGGCATAACCACAGGGACAGGGATTCATCGCCGCCACCAGCTGGAAGCGCGCCGGAAAACTCACCCGATGATCAGCGCGGCTGATGGTGATGACGCCCGCCTCCAGGGGTTCACGCAAACTTTCCAGCACATGTCGCTTGAACTCGGTCAGCTCATCCAGAAATAAAATGCCGGCATGTGCCAGTGTGACTTCCCCCGGGGTAATGTGCCGACCGCCACCCACAATTGCGACCGCGCTGGCGCCATGATGAGGAGCCCGAAAAGGCGGGCACGCCCAATCGGAGGGCTCAAAACGCAAACCAGCCACCGAGCGCACCGCAGCAACGGCCAGCGCATCCGTTTCGTCAAGCGACGGCAGCAAACCCGGCATCGCATTAGCCAGCAGGGTTTTGCCGGTGCCCGGAGGACCTACCATCAGCATGTTGTGGCCGCCAGCTGCCGCAATCAGTAAAGCCCGCTTGGCCAGGATTTGTCCGCGAACAGAACTGATCTCTGTAATCCCCGACATCGTCTGCGTGGGTAATGTCCGCTCCGCCATAGGCTCAAGCGGCTTACCGGTAAAGTGCAGGAATGCGGTACGCAAGTTATCCACACCCACACTGCAGGCGTTGCGTACCATGGTAGCTTCATCGGCGTTAGCGGCCGGTACCATCAAACGACGACCCGCATCACGCGCGGCAATCACGGCAGGCACAACACCTTGCACCGCCCGCACATCACCAGCCAGTGCCAGCTCGCCCAGAATTTCAATATCCACCAGTTTTTTTGCGGGCAACTGCCCGGAGGCCGCCAGAATACTCAGCGCAATGGCCAAGTCATAACGACCGCCACTTTTGGGAATATCTGCAGGCGCCAGATTGATGGTGATTCGACGCGCCGGAAACTCTAGTCCGGCATTGAGGATGGCGCTGCGCACCCGCTCCCGACTTTCTTTAACTGCCGTCTCAGGCAGTCCAACCATATTCAGAGCAGGCAGTCCGTTGGACAAATGGGTTTCGACTGTCACCAAGGGTGCGTCGACGCCTTGATTGGCGCGCGTGTAAACGATGGCAAGTGACATACGTGTCTCCTCCGTGAGAGCTGTCTGCATCACATCCTGTGATGGTTTTAAGGTGTTTTAGTGGCCGATTGCTGAAATAGCAAATCAGATGACTGGCATCAACGGCACGCATGAATGTCGCGGGAGCTGCACGTTCTCAAAATGCAGCATTGGCGTTGCCTTGGGATATAATCCGAGCCTTGCTGTCATCCCCCCCCTCCAAGGATTCATCTTGTCCGCCAATACACTCAATCCCCGACAAACCGAGGCTGTTCGTTACATCAGCTCACCCCTGCTGGTGCTCGCCGGGGCCGGCAGCGGCAAGACCAGTGTAATCACGCAGAAGATTTCATGGCTTATCAAAGATTGCGGCATCGCGGCGCACAAGATTGTGGCGGTGACCTTCACCAATAAGGCAGCCCGTGAAATGAAAGAGCGGGTCAGTCAGTTACTTAAACATCAAAAAATACCCAGGGAAAACACACGCGGACTCACCATTTCCACCTTCCATCATCTGGGCCTCACCATCATTCGCCATGAGCTTAAACACATCGGCCTCAAAAGTGGATTCTCGATATTCGACGGCCAGGATGCTCTCGCGTTGATCAAAAGCCTGATGATTAAGGCCGAGAACAGCAATGAAGAACAACTGCGCTGGCTGCAGAATCAGATCTCCACCTGGAAGAATGATCTGCTGTTACCCGCGCAGGCGATGGACAAAGCTGACGATGAGCAAGCCGTGTTAGCTGCCCGTGTTTATGAGGAATACCAACGACATCTGCGCGCCTTTAATGCCGTTGATTTTGACGACCTGATTCTGCTGCCTGTTGTGTTATTTCAGCAGCAACCCGCGGTGCTGGAGCGCTGGCAGAATCGCGTGCATTACCTGCTGGTGGACGAGTATCAGGACACCAATACCAGTCAGTATCTGCTGGTCAAACTCTTGGTCGGCCCACGCAATGGCCTGACCGTGGTCGGCGACGATGATCAATCAATTTATGCCTGGCGTGGCGCGCGGCCCGAGAACATGCAGCAGCTTCAGCAAGACTATCCGCATCTCAAAGTTATTAAAATGGAGCAGAACTACCGCTCCAGCAACATTATCCTGCAGGCTGCCAACATGCTGATTGGTAACAATCCGCACCTGTATGAAAAAAAGTTATGGAGCGAACTGGGACTGGGCGAACCTATGCGGGTACTGGCCATGTCGGATCAGGAGGCCGAAGTTGAACGAATTGCCACCGAAATTCTCAGCCTGTGTGTGCAAAAGCAGCTCAAGTTTGGCGACTTTGCCATTCTGTATCGCGGCAACCATCAGGCACGGCAGTTGGAAATCAAACTACAGTCACACCAGATTCCTTACCAGCTCAGTGGTGGCACGTCGTTTTTTTCACGCGCTGAAATCAAAGACATCATGGCCTATCTGCGGTTGCTGATAAATCCCGATGATGACAATGCGTTTTTACGTGTCATCAATACGCCACGCCGCAAAATCGGGCCGTCCATTCTTGAGGGTCTGGCCAGCTACGCGAATGAGCGCGGTATCAGTCTGTTGTCAGCCTGCCATGAAATCGGTCTGGAGCAATTTCTGGGTACTACGCAGGTTGAGAAGCTGCGCCGCTTCAGTCACTGGATAAGCAGCGTGGCGCAGAAGTGCCAGCAGGATAACGCGATCAGCAGCATCCGCGACATGATCAGTGATATGGACTATGACGGCTGGCTTCATCAGACCAGCACAACACCAAACGCCGCCGAGCGCGCGATGGCCAATGTGCATGTGCTGATTGATTCATTGGCACGCAGCCTGGAGAACATGGAAGACGATAATGACAGTGCCGTTAACCCGGTGGAAGCGGCGATCAACAAGTTGATTCTTCGCGATATGCTGGAGCGTCAGGAAGAGGAATCCATCGACAATCAGGTACAGCTGATGACGCTGCATGCGGCCAAAGGACTTGAGTTTCCATGGGTTTTTATCATGGGTATGGAAGAAGATCTGTTGCCACATCGCAACAGTATTGATACGGATAGTATTGAGGAAGAACGCCGCCTGGCCTATGTTGGCATCACGCGTGCGCGCCGCGGCCTGATCTTTACGCTGGCTAAAAAGCGCAAACAATACGGCGAAGTCAGCAGCAGTATTCCCAGCCGTTTTCTGGATGAAATTCCGGCAGAGTATCTGGAGTGGGAGGGTCGCGGCGACAGCACGCCTGAACAAAAACAGAAAAAGGGAGAAGCGGCACTAGCCAGTTTGCGGGAATTGCTGGGGGGATGATTTTTATCCCCCCAAGCATTCAATCGGACGGCAATTATTCAGGGATAGACTCATCCAGAATGTACTGCACCATCGCTTTGAGATCTTCATCAGAACAGGTAAAACACATGCCTTTTGGTGGCATCACATTGTTGAACCCGCTAATGGTGTGCTCAACCAACACATCAAAACCTTTCTCAAGACGGGCAGACCAGTCTTCCGCATTGCCCATACGCGGGGCACCCGCAGCGCCACTGTTATGGCAGGCTGCACAGCTTTGTGTATAGGTGCGGGCCGGATCAAAGCCTTCGGTCAACTGAGCCAGCGTCAAGGTTTGACCCGCTGAGGCAGAACCTGACGCCAACACGGATGCCAGTACCAGACCTGACAACGCAACACCGGTTTTTACAACGTTCTTCAATTTCACGAGAATACCCCTTTAACTTGGCTTATGTTCACAAACGCTTATTTACCACTTTTGCTGCTGACATTATCTGCGGTCATACATTAACCGCAGATGAATGCCAACCCTACTTTCAAACAACTTTTTTTGCGCGTTTATTACTGCGCAGTAACGCCGGACAGATACTGAACAATTTCACCAATCTGTTCATCGGTACAGGTCGCACACATTCCGCGCGCGGGCATCGCATTGATACCGGTAATTGCGTTATTGGTGAGGGTTGCCAGACCCACTTCAGCAACACGAGCCGTCCAATGTGCGGCATCATCACGACGCGGAGCATTTGCCATGCCGGTGTTATGGCACATTGCACAATACTGCTCATAGGTGGCTGAAGCGCTGAACTCTGCGGATGCTGCCTGAGCCGTCGCAGGTGCTGCAGCACTTGCTGAAGATCCAGCTGCAGAACTACCGGTTACACAGGCTTCGCCTGTCAGGCAAACGCTGCCTACCGGCGCTAGACGCTCGGCAATCAGCTGATCACGGGCAGATTGTGCGAGCGCAGCACCGGCAACGCTCAAACCCACAATCATCAGACTCACTTTAACTACTCGGGACTGCATACCCTTACTGAACATTTTCACGGTTAACTCCTAGGTTTACTTGAGTGCGACGCATTATATGCGCTGTATGGGACCAGAGGCAAAACATCAATGCGTGCGAAAACTGCCATCTGCAGACTCATTTGCAGCCTTTGGACTTTCCAGCCAGGGCAATTCAACTGGCAGGTGCCAGTGGGCTTCCCGCGCCTTGGTGATAAACAATTCTATCAACTGATGTACGTTGTCCAGCGATAAAGGGATTGCTAAAACCGGCACATGTTGTGCCGCTTTTGTCATGGCGTCAGGCATCTGCAAGCCGCGGAACGCCAGCGTCAGACGGTCTGCTCTGACATGAACCGTCAGTTCAGTAGCCAGGTAGATTCCCTTGCTTGGTTCATCGGGTTTTGCACTCAGCGGTTTCTGTTCGGCCTCGACTTTATCGGCACGCGTTTTGGCTTCCATCGCACCTTGATGAGACATCTGAAGCACTTCCTGCCAGTACGCGGCCGGTGTTTTATTCAGACCAGACAATTCGGGCAGGCGCGACAATATCTGCTGCAGCACCAGAATGGTCATACGTCGGGTCATTAACAACGTGACATCATCGATACCGATGCGTTCAGCTTTTACCAGCAGCCGGTCTTCATAGGCACTGAAATTGATGTTGAGCTTTTTGCTTACCGGATAGGTAATGTCTGCCGGTTTGTCGCTCATAGGGTTATCCTTTGGTTAAATCACAGGGTTTTATGGTGTTTTCATCTTCGATATTGTTCTGAGATTCAGCAACACCGCAACGGACTCAGCCAATAACGCAGGCCACGCCTGCCAGATAATGTCATTGATGATCCAAGCGATACTCGACGCCAGCATCAGTATGCGCATCGACCGGTTTTCAAGGTAAAAAAGCGCAAGGGTGGTATTAATCACTGCAAAGGCTGGTAACAGTGACACCAGCCCCTGCCAACTGAAAACGGTCATCAATACAAACGCGGTAACAAAAAAACCGGCGATCACATGTTTGCGCGTAGAGCTGGTCAACAAACCTGAGACCAGAGTGCGTGCTGCGGTACAACTCATGGTCAGCGCTGCAGTCCACGCGCCGAGCAAAAGATACATAAGCCCCCACAACACGGCGCCGGCGGCTGACCAGCGGCGGAAAGCCTGTGCATCATAAAGAACATAGGAGCGCCACTCGACAGCGATGCCGATGGCGCCGATCAGATAAGCCAGTATCAGCAACAGTGACCACCTCGGTTGTCGGCTTGAAAATCAATGTTGATGACACTCCCTGTGTCAGCACGACTGTGATTTACAGGAAGCTCAGATCAATGGTGCCGCTGTCATGACTCATTAAATCTGCCACTGACTGTTTTTTTACCTGCGCGGATAAAGCTTCCGCTGTTGCCATGTCGACCAGCTTTTGCAGGTTATGAGTCGATAGTAGCTGGAAATAAGCAATACCAAGCGCACCAGCCTCGTTAAGTTGCAGCAAAGCATCGGCGGATAGCTGCCTGAGCGCGCTTTCATCAATCCTGAAGAAGCCATTGACTGCTTGCTCCCCGCGATCGGTCTTCAGGGTAATCGGCCAAGGCTGAATCAGATTATGCTGCTGCAGAAGATCGCATACCTTCCGCGTCGGCACGCGGTTCTGCAACACCTGCGCTAAAAAGTCAGCAATCTTCTGTACTGCTTCGGTCAGCTTGCCATCAGCTTCGTAGAAACCTTGCCCGTCATTATCGGTCAGCAACTGGCTGTCCTGATCAAAACAAAGCACCTGCTGGCCGTTTTCCGTGCTGGCCACCGAAAACGGAAATGCCCGGTAACATGCCGGAATATAGCCGTGCTTCCACAAACCATCAGCGCCGACAAAGAGGTTTTTGCCCTGCTGCAGCCCCTGAACAGCGGCCAGATTAAATTCATTGCCTTGCGGCACAAATGCAACCGGCATGGTCATCACTGCCTTTGGTATTTCCTGAATAACAAGCGTTGCAACGGCGTCATTTGCGGCGATTGCATAGCTCTTGGGTGCTGACCAGCGCTTTGACGCAAACAGCGTGGGTGTTACAGCGACTAACTTCATCTTCTACTCCTGACATCATGCCTGACGGAATCTTGTCGCGAGTATAACACCACCTTCCCGGCGGATAACCGAGCTAGCCGCAGTGCAGGGCTGGCGCAGCATCAGAAAGTCCCTATCTGCCGCGCAGCCTCATTTGCCGCAGAGACCAACGAGTCATTACTCAGATGGGCGTAACGCTGAGTCGTTTTGATCTGAGAATGCCCGAGTATCTTTTGTACTTCATAGATACTGCGGCCGCCGTTTACCAGAAAACTGGCAAAACTATGCCTGAGATCATGCACACGCAAATCGGGCATATTCGCCTTGAGTCTCGCCGAGTCCCACGCCCTGAAAAAATTGGTAAACGGCTTGCCGGTGACCTCATTAACAAACACATAATCGCTGGTCGCGTCCGGCCGCAGATTCGCTAACATCTCACACAGGGTATCGGACATTGGGATATGCCTGACTTTGCCACTTTTTGAGAGCGGCACCGTCCAGATCTTGCGGCTGAAGTCGAGCTGATCCCACTTGGCTTTCAACAACTCACCGCGGCGGGCGCCGGTCAACAGCAACATGTACACCATCGACTTTAATGATTTGTTCTTAGAGTTATCCAGCGCCGCCATCAATCTCTGAACCTCATCGCCCTCCAGAAACCGCTCGCGCTTGTTATTCTCTTCGTACAACGGGATTCCTCGCACCGGATTTTCTTTGATGCCATCGATCTCCCACTTTACCGCCAAGTTATAGATGTACCTGAGCAGGATTATGATGCGGTTAGTACTGGCAGGTTTGTGCGTCTCCCTGTGCTTAAAAACCAAATCGAGAATGTGGCTCTTTTTGATCACATCCATGTATTGAACCCCCAGCTCTGGCAACACGTGCCCCCGCAGCAGACTCATATCCGTGGCCCATGAGCGCTTATAGTTTTTAACGTAGGGCATGTACCTGGACAGCACAAACTCTTCAAGCGTCGGCACGCTGCGCTGCTCGCGCCTGACCGCAAACGGATCAATACCCATGGCCAATTGGCCCTTATAACGCAGGATCAGCTTTCGCACCTTGGCAACGGAAAGCTCCCTCGCGTCGCAGATTTTAGGCTGTCTGACGGCGCCACGCTGATCCAGATACCTGAAAAATAAAGTTTTCCTGCCACTCTTATAAACTTCGAGCACCAGACCACTGACAACGCTGTCGTAGTAAGAAATCTTAGCCATGCCGTCGTCTTCACATACGGCGTCGTTAACAAAACCCTTAGTCAATTTGACAGATGGCATAAGGTATTCTCGATATTCGTGAAAACATGTATGTTGACGTTAACAAATGAAATCATTTTATTTTCCCCAAAAAGCAGGTGAAACGCAGGTAAAGCGCCTAAATAATACAATTCATCCAATTGTTTTAAATGCATATTTAGTTTTTTGTAAGTTTTAAAACTTCATTGGCGGCCAACAATTATTAAGGTATCGCGCAGGTAGAATCCTATTAGCTTTATAGAATGTTATTAAATAATTGTTTTATATAGATAATTATGCTTGAGGGACTTTCACGCTTACTGCAAGTGCTGCTGCTGCAACCGCTGCCGCAACCAAGCTGACTGCTGCTCAAACAGCCAAAGGCGCTGCTGACACCGCTGACGCTGCCGTTACCGCTGCACAAACAGCTAAAACTGCTGCCGACACTAA
>CANHAR010000098.1 GCA_947458495.1 Gammaproteobacteria bacterium
ACTTCATCATGGCAACAGCCCCCGGCATCCCTCAACACATTGTCATCATCGGCGCGACCTCCGGCATCGCCGAACAGTGTGCACGCCTGTGGGCGCAGCAAGGCGCCAGTCAACTGGTACTGGTGGCGCGCAATCAACAAAAACTGCAGTCGATTGCCCAGGACCTGCAGGTCCGCAACTCTGCTGCACGGATCAGCTGCCAGAGCGCAGCGTTCACTGACCCGCTGGCAATCAACACCTTGGTAGACTCAATTGTGCAGCACGGCTGCCCGGATCTGGTATTGATTGCTCATGGCACCCTGCCCGACCAGGCGCTATGCCAAGAGGATCTGGCCAGCAATGCCGAGGCGCTGCAGATTAACGGCTTGTCGCCGGTGCTGTTTGCCGAGGCCTTTATGCCGCATCTGCTGAGCGCAGGTCGGGGCACGTTGGCGGTCATCGGGTCGGTGGCGGGCGACCGCGGGCGCAAATCCAACTACGTTTACGGCGCGGCCAAAGGTCTGGTGACCCGTTATGTGCAAGGCTTGCAACATCGCCTTGCCCTTGCTGGCAGTGCTGTGAAGGTTGTGCTGGTTAAACCCGGCCCCACCGACACGCCGATGACAGCACATCTGAAACAACAGGGCGCCAAGCTCGCCAGTGTTGAAGAGGTTGCCGCCAGCATTGTGAAAGGCATTCAGGCGGGCAAACCCACTGTTTATGCGCCTGCAAAATGGGCACTGATCATGATGATCATCCGCCACTTGCCGCGCTTTGTGTTTAACCGGATGGATATCTGATGACAATGTCGGGCGCGCATGCCGTTGGCATCGTGGTGCCGGTGTTTACCCGTTTTATTGGCCACAAGTACTGGTCTTTCCGCTGATTGACGGCCGCTGACTGCTGACAAGCAGCCATACCAGCGCATACACTTGCGGCAAACACGGTTTGATTACGCGTGGCAAAAGTTTGTTTTTGTTGAACTGTTAAGCGCTTTACACTTTATGGTTGCTGCGCAGTGTGTTTGTGACTGCCTAAAACAGCCTGGTCATTCAGGAAATAATAATAACTATGCACGTCCGATCTGATTTTGCCCGCCTGTGTTGCGTGGCTCTGTGTCTTTTATGCTGTGCGCAGGCAGCGCTGGCACAAACACCGTTTAACCGCACCATCACTCCCGAACTCTTGCAACAGCTCATGCCCGCCGCAACCCGCTTCAGCGAAAAAGCCGGCACTCCTCCTGTTTTTACCGCCTATGGCCCGGTTGCCAATACCGGCGCAGAGGGCGTCATGGGTTATGTATTTCAAACCTCTGATCTGCCGCCTCTGGAAGTCGGCTTCAGCGCGCCCATCGAAGTGCTGGTGGCGCTTGACACTCAGGCCACGGTGACGGCGATCAAAGTGCTGGATTACAACGAGTCGTTCCGCTCCAGCCGTGGCGACTTTTTATCCGCGCGTGGTTTTCAGGAACAATTCCGCAGCAAACCCTTGTCGGATGAATTCCGTGTTGGCCGCGATATCGACGGCGTATCCCGCGCAACCATCACCAGCTGGGCAACAACACGCGGCATCTACAACGCCGCACGCCGTGTTGCGCAGGTCTATCTGCCTGACAGCGGGATCGCAGCAGGTGAGGACTCCGGTGCCAACTTGCGCCTGCATCTGGAACCACAGAGCTGGGATGATTTGAAGGCACAACAACATGTGCAGGAGCTGGCGGTGAATCTGCCTGATAGCACGGTGCTGGCATTGTCATTTGCCTATCTTGGTAACAATGAAACCTTGGGGCAGATACTGCTGGGCGCCGAGGACTTCTCACGCGCCGAACGTGATGCCAGCAATCGTTTTGATGCCGGCCAACTGGTGCTGGTGGGCATTGGCGGCAATCCCTCGGATCCGTTCCGGCAGGAACGCCTGAGTGTGCATCAGAACGGAGTGGATTTTGACATGCCCCGCCGCCGGTTTGTGTATGCCGGCAGCGCGCAGGACGGCAAAATTGCTCAGCAGGCCGATTACGCGGGTGCCATGGTGTTGCCAACTGAAATCGACGTCACCCAGCCGTTCACAATTCAGTACGACCCCAACAATGGGCAGCCCCCTGCAGCGCTCGAGTTCAGCGTTCAAGGCCTGATGCGGGATATCGCACTTGGCAATGACATTCTTGCGCCGGGTGCGCCAGCGCCTGACTCGCAAAACAGCAGTGACGTGAGCTGGCCACGGGTGCTCGCGCTGTTGGTCATCTTTGCGTTGGTCATGGCCACTTTTCTGACTAAAAATGCACGCCTGCGCTGGATCACGCTGACCATCACGCTGGTGTATCTGGGGTTCATCAATGGTGGTTTCCTGTCGATGTCGCACATCACCAACACCATTAATCTAGGGCCGTCAATGATTCTGGGCGATGTGCCGCTGCTGATGATTGTGGTGTTTACGCTGGTGACCACACTGATCTGGGGGCGGGTATTCTGTTCAACGCTGTGTCCGTTTGGCGCGGTGCAGGATTTGCTCAGCAAATTTGTCCCGCGTCGCTGGCAACGGACCGTGCCGGCGCGCATTCACGACAAGGCTCTTTATCTGAAGTACATTTTTCTGGCACTGATTGTGGTGATGGCGGTGGTGCAGGGCGGCGTGAGTATTTTCCAGTATTTTGAACCCTTCGGTACCTTGTTCTTTTACAGCACATCGATTGTGTTATGGGCCATTCTGTTGGTTATTCTGCTGGCTTCTGCTGTCGTTAAACGGTTCTATTGCCGATATATTTGTCCACTGGGCGCGGCACTGGGTGTGCTGTCGTTGGTCAGTCTGAGCCGCATCAAACGGGTTCCACAGTGCACGGCCTGCAGCGTGTGTGAACACAGTTGTCCAACCGGCGCGATCCGCAAACACCAGATTGATTTTAAAGAGTGTGTGCGCTGCGACATCTGTGAAAGCAAACTGATACATAAAGCCGGGGTATGCAAACATTCGGTCGAGTCGCTCACCGCGCGCGGTGTGGTACTGTTGCCGCTGACACCGGTTTGAGCCGATCTGCGAAGAACGGGTCATCTCTCTGTCTGTGAAAACAGGCGCTTCATCGTGACGGGACAACGGAAACAATTTAACTGCCCGTATAGTCAGTTCTACAAACGTCTTTTGGCAAAACAGATAATGATCGTTGGCGCATCATGACTGAAGATTCCGCTTTAAACGATGCAGATCGCGTGCTGAGTGCCGCCCGCTATCAGGGTTCGCAACCGTGCGTACAACCTTGGCTGATTGGTGCAATCACACTCCTGTTAAGTGGCTGCACGGCAGCGTGGAATCAACAGGCCGCCGATCAAGCCAGTTATGCACTGATTGAAGAGAAGTCCAGTCTGGTGCCAGGCATGAGCACCCTGGATATCACCATAGATCGCCCCCGCGAAATGACACTGGATAGCTACACCACAAACACCCGCGTGTTTGATTTTTTGGGCAGCCTGGCCAACAGCGAAAACGGTGCGCACATTATCAATCTGGATCAGGCATTGGATCTGGGATTTGCGTTGAACAAAGACTATCAGCTGCAGCGCGAACGACTGTACCTGCAGGCGCTGTCTCTGACCGCTGACCGCTACCGATACACCCCGATATTCTCTGCCTCTGCCAACGGCACCTACGCCTGGGATAACCGCCTGACCGATGGCAGCACGGATCCGTTTGCCGCAGATGCCGAGGCACTGATCAGCCTGCCGGCCACCGTGGCAAGTGCGGATGAACGTCTGCGCTCCGACGCCAGCCTGGGAACACGGTTGTTGCTGCGCGGCGGCGGCCAGATTGCGCTGAACCTGACGTCGAATTTTTTGCGCTTTGTGACCGGCGATATGGACAGCAACGCATCGTCCGCGCTGGTGGGTTCATTTACCCAGCCGCTGCTGCGCGGTGCCGGCTCCGACATTGCGGCGGAAACCCTGATGCAGGCCGAACGCGATCTGCTGTACCAACTGCGCGACTTTACCCGCTACCGCCAAACGCTGGCCGTGCGCATCACCACGCAGTACTACACAGTTCTGGAAGCGCGCGACACCGTTCGCAACAACTTTGCCGGCCTTAGCGCCACACTCAGCAGTCTGGAGCGCGAACGGGCGTTTCAGGCAGAAGGTCTGCGTACGCCGGGTCAGGTAGGCCGATTGGAACAGTCGTCACTGCAACGCGATCGCGCCTGGGCACTGGCCATCACCCGCTACGCCAATGCACTGGACTCGTTCAAGATCTTGCTGGGCCTGCGCGCGGACGATCGCATCATGCTTGACGATCAGGAAATGTTGCGTATCTCGGAAGGTAATCTGCAGGCACCGGACATCACGCTGGAGCAGGCTCTGGAACTTACCGCCAATAACCGCCTGGATCTGTTTACCCTGGCTGACCGCATTGCCGATCGCGCCCGCAAACTGGAGGTTGCCGCCGATGCCTTTCAACCCGGCCTGGCCTTGGTGTTGCGCGCGTCAGTGCCCGCCAACAATAACAACAGTGCCAACCTGAGCGACATGGACTTCCGGCTGACCGATTACAGCGCTGCGCTGGAGTTAGACCTGCCCGTGGATCTGATGAGTGAGCGCACCGCCTACCGGCGAGCGATGATAGATTACGAAGTGGCGGTTCGCGCCTATGAACTGGCGATCGACAATGCCAAGCTGGGCGTGCTTGATGCCTGGCGCGCTCTGGAGCAGGCCGAGCGCAATTATGAAATCAGCATGGCCAGCGTGCGCATCAACGAGCGGCGCGTCGAAGAAGCGGAACTACGCGCCGAACTGGGTACCGGCAATATTCAGGATACCGTTGATGCGCAGAATGACCTGATCAATTCGCGCACCCAGTTAACCTCGGCCATTATTGACCATAACATCGCAAAACTGGCACTGTGGCGTGATGTGGGTCTGCTCAGTGTCAGCGACGATGGACGCTGGCAGGAAGGCAGTGTTGACAGCAGCGAGAATCCCTCTCCCCTTTAAACTGGCGAGACCTAAAAAGCGAAACCAAACAGGCGACACCACATGAACATAAACCATTCCCTGCGAACTGCTTTTGAGCGCTACAAAACAGCTTCGCGACCCTTGCAGGCGGGCATTGCTGCCGCGGGTCTGCTCGGCGTTTTTGGTCTGTTTTCTCTGCTGGGCAGCAATGCTGACAACAGTTTCAGCGGCCCGACCTTTGTTGCACGCGAAGGTCAGCTGGATATTGTGGTACGTGAAGGCGGCAATATTGAGGCGCTGCAATCACAGCAGATTCGCTCTGCGATACGCGGCGGCAGCGGCGTAAAAATTCTGTCCATTGTTGAAGAAGGTTATCGGGTTACGGCTGAAGATGTCGCCGCCGGCCTTGTGCTGGTTGAACTGGATTCCTCCCAGCTCAATGAACAAAAACTCAATCAACAGATCGCCTACGAAACCGCTGATGCGACCTTTATTGAACGCAAGGCTCAGTTAGAAATCCGCATCAACCAGAATGTTGCCAACCTCAATGCGGCATCACAACGCATGCGCTTTGCCCGCCTTGATCTGGAAAAATTTCTGGGTGCCAACGTGGTGCTGGATCTGGTAACACAGCTGGGCATAGAGGAACGCGTGGCACGCACTGAAGCGCTGCAGGCAGCAGCGACCACCACCGCACCCGATCGCGACAGCCGCGTGGATCAGATACAGCAGAATCGCGATGCGACCCGACAACAAGGCCGCACGGGAGGCGCGCGCGGCGGTTTTGATCCGGCCAACTTTGATCCTGCTGACCTCAGCACATTACCCGCACCCATGCGTGAACGTGTCGAGCAAATGATGGCGCAGAACAACGGCGAGATTCCCGGCGAATTTCTTGAGCGTATGCGCTCACGCCCTGGTGAGGGGCCCTCAGACACAGAACCGGATGTCATCGGTCTGGCAGGCACCGACGCCATTGAACTGCCACCGGCAACCGAAATGCTGATGGATAACGAGTATCTGTCAATTCGCGAAGCCATTGATTTCCGCATCTACGCCAGTGAGAACCGCCTGGAAGATGGCATGGCCAAACAACAATTGCGCACCTTGCAGGAAGCGGTGCGTGTTGCTGAAGAAAACAACCTGCAGGCGCAGGCTCGTTATGCCGGCCAGGAACGTCTGGCAGCCCGTGACTTTATTACGCCCAATGAACTGGAAGCAGAGCGTTCACGACTGCTGCAAGCCGAGTCACGTCTTGAACAGGCCATTACCGACCTGAATCTGTACACGCAGTACACGTTTATCAAAGATGCCGACCAGCAACTGGCCAATTATGAAGATGCCATCATGAGTTATCAGCGCACCCAGGCCGAAGCGGCCGCTGAACTGGCTCAGGCCGAGGCGCGCTACAAATCCGCGGTACAACGGCTGGAACTCGAAGCGCAGCGGCTGGTTGACCTGAATGAACAACTGGCATTAACGGTGATACGGGCACAGCGTCCGGGCCTGGTGGTTTACGGTTCTGCTGACACCGGCCAGCCGTTTCGTGGTGGCAACCAGGAGCCGATTCAGGAGGGTGCAACGGTGCGCGAGCGCCAGGCCATTCTCACCATTCCTGACATGACTGAGATGGCGGTGCGCGTCAACATTCATGAATCCTCTGTTCAACGTGTTGCCGAAGGCCAGACGGTCACGGTGCGCATTGATGCCTTCCCCGACATGAACCTGACTGGCGAAGTGATCAAAGTCGCGGTGGTCGCCGACTCGGGTAACGCCTTTATGAACCCCGACCTGAAGGTCTACCCGACCATTGTGCGCATTGAGGGTGAACATGACTGGTTAAGGCCGGGCATGACCGCAGAGGTCGAGATTCTGGTTGCCTCACTGGAGAACACGGTTTACGTGCCCATTCAGGCGGTCACGTACCTGGAAGACAAACAAGTGGTCTACGTCAGCCGCGCGGGGCGACGTGAAGCACGCGAAGTGCAGACCGGCAACTATTCCGAGCAATTTATTGAAATCCTCAGTGGTCTGAGTGCCGGTGAAGAAGTGATGCTGCTGCCGCCGCGTCAGTCCGCTCAGCTCGCCGCGCAGGCGGCCGGTTGATGGATAGCCTGGCGCCCGGCCTGCAACCGGGAAGCACCACCGCGCGGACTGTTTCCCGCCAAACCGTGGCCAGTGTGCACGACGTCACCAAAACCTACTTTATGGGTGAACTGGCCGTGCAGGTACTGCATGGCATCAGCATCGACTTCTATCAGGGTGACTACATCAGCATCATGGGGCCGTCCGGTTGTGGCAAATCCACACTGATGAACATCCTCGGTTGCCTCGATCAGCCTACGTCCGGCAGTTACTTTCTGGGCGACAAAGACACCTCACAGATGAACGACAATGAATTGTCGGCGATACGTGGCGCGCGACTGGGCTTCATTTTTCAATCCTATAACCTGATTCCACAACTCACGGTACTCGAGAATATTGAGCTGCCGTTGTTTTATCAGGGACACCCGGAACAACACAGCCGCCGGATCGCCACCGAACTGGCTGCCCGTGTAGGCCTGGGCGACCGCCTGCATCACCGGCCGTTTGAGTTATCCGGAGGCCAGCAGCAACGGGTGGCCATCGCGCGCGCACTGTCCAATGATCCGCTGATTATTCTGGCGGACGAGCCAACCGGTAACCTCGACTCAAAGTCTGGCGCGGAAATTCTCAAGCTGTTTGATGAACTGCACCAGCAAGGCAAAACCCTGATTATGGTGACTCACTCGGATGAACTGGCGGAACGCTCACAACGGCAAATCAGGCTGCGAGACGGCCGGGTGGAATCTGATGACCGACTCAGTTAATCACGCCACCGCCGCATCGGTTCTGCAGCGCCTCACCGTGCATTTGCGACCGGTGTACTGGACACGTTTGCGCAAGACTGCCGAAGTCGGCATCAAGAGCATCCACGCCCATGGATTACGCTCGCTGCTGACCGTGCTGGGCATCGTCATCGGAGTCGCAGCGGTGATCTCCATGCTCGCTGTCAGTGAAGGTGCCAGCTTTGAAGCCCAGCAACAGTTTCGCGCCCTCGGCAGTAACAACATCATTGTGAAAAGTGTCAAACCTGCCAGCCTGGAAGCCAGTGGCGGTTCCAACATGCGCCCGCAAGCCATTTCTTATGGCCTGACCTACGAAGATATTCTGACCATACAACAGACGATTCCTGGCATCAGCAACGTGATTCCCTCACGCATCATAAAAAAAGATGTCCGGCACCTTGGGCGGGACATCAGCACCGACGTGGTTGGCACAACGGTGGATTATCCCATCTCCCGCAATTACAGCCTGCGCTCGGGGCGGTTCTTTTCCGCAGATGAAATGCTCGCTCAACGTAATGTCGCAGTGATCAGTGACGAAGTCGCCAGCGCGTTGTTCCCAATGACCGACCCCTTGGGGGAGAGCATCCGCATTGATGGCAACTACTACAATATTGTTGGAGTGATGGAGCCGGAAGCGTATTCCAACCTCGGCCGCAGCCAGGCCGGCAGTTCCAATGCAGCGCCCACACGGATTTTTATTCCGCTGTCAGCAGCGCGTTATCGGTTTGGTGAAACCCTGGTGCGACAGGCCACCAGTGGAGTGGAGATGGAAACCGTGGAACTACACGAAGCCATCATTCAGGTTGAAGATCAGACACAGGTGGAAGCGGTTGGGCAGATTATTGAACAGATTCTGGAGCGCCGGCACCGACGCGTTGACTATGCCGTTGAGGTACCGCTGGCACTGATTCGCCAGGCCGAAGAGAGCGCGCTGCGCGATCAAATTGTAGCTGGCGCCATTGCAGGCATATCGCTGCTGGTAGGCGGTATTGGCATCATGAACATTATGCTGGCAAGCGTGACTGAACGTACCCGGGAAATTGGTATCCGCCGCGCGCTGGGTGCGCGTAAAAAAGACATCGTGCAACAGTTCTTGATTGAGGCGGTGATACTGTCTGGGGTGGGAGGACTGATCGGTGTGGTCATTGGCATTCTGATTCCGGTGATCATCTCCCTTTTCTGGGGTATGACCACCATCGTCACTATCACCGCGCCGCTGCTGGCGTTTTCGATATCCGCGCTGATCGGTGTGGTGTTCGGGATTTATCCTTCCATCCGCGCAGCGAATATGGATCCGGTTGAAGCACTCAGGCATGCCTGAGTGCTGCAAGCGTTTTAGAAAGTGCCGTTGATCTTGATCGACATCACGCGGTGCATAGTGCCGCAGTAACTTTCAATTTCGGTAATTGCGCTGTTGCTGATTTTATTGGCATACCGCGTGCGTTCACGACACTGATTGCCATTGGTCAAGCTGCGGACATCAAAGCGGATACGGACATTCTGAGCAGTCACATACTCCGCATACAGGCTGACGTTCGGATCGCCTTCATTTCTCTCAATGTTGTTGACGTCATAGCGTTTCATGTTGCCGTCAAAACGGTTATTCCAGTTAGCGCCATACGTGATACGGGCAGAAGGAATATCGTGCCTGAAACCCATCTGGAAACGACCGCGGTCGAAGTATTGGAAACGGCGGTTGGTGCCAAGGAATGGATCAACAATTTCCGAGTCTTTGATTTC
>CANHAR010000099.1 GCA_947458495.1 Gammaproteobacteria bacterium
CCGCCGGCACGTTGACACTCAGCAATCACCTGCAAGGTCAGTGTTGTTTTACCAGAAGACTCCGGCCCGTAAATCTCAACTATCCGGCCGCGCGGCAGGCCTCCAATGCCAAGTGCAATATCCAGCCCCAGTGATCCCGTCGAAATGGCGGGAATCGCCTCCTTGCCTTTATCACCCAGACGCATCATTGAGCCTTTGCCAAACTGACGCTCAATCTGTGTCAGTGCCGCGTTGAGTGCTTTTTCCTTGTTAGGGTCACGAACCTGTGTATCTGCCATGTGAAGCATCCTGAAGTTTGATTAAGAAGTGGTGCATGTCCAGTATTAAAGCAGAGCTTTACTGTATATTCAACCAGTATTATCGGGAAAAATCAGCGGGATTCTCCAGCCGGTCAAGCAGTCCTGACAACGCTGCGGCGACAGACTGACGCCTGACCTGGTCACGGTTTCCTGAAAAATTGAAAACCTGAGCGGAGGCACCTCGTGCAGATGCCCATGCTATCCACACCATGCCCACGGGCTTTCCGGGTACCGCACCACCGGGTCCGGCAATGCCACTGGTTGCGACCGACCAATCTGCTGCAGCCAACCGCAATGCTCCATCAGCCATCGCGAGAACAGTGGGCTCGCTGACAGCACCGGGTGCCTGAGCGCCTTGCAGAAACCCTAGCGGCACATTTAGAACCTTGTGCTTGATGGCATTTGAGTAAGTTACAAATCCAGCATCAAACCAACCAGAACTGCCTGGCACTGCGGTAAGTGTTTGTGCAATCCACCCACCTGTACAGGACTCTGCAGTGGTCAGAGTCAGCCCCTGACTACCAAGAATTCCGCCAAGACGAGCGGCCATGCTGTTTAATGTCTGTTGACTCGTAGAGTTGATCATGGCCAAAGTTTACCATTGCCACGCAAGGCGTTTAAACACACACTTCAAATAACATAGAATGCTCAATTTGCGATCTCCAGCATCCCCTGAAACTCATAATAAATAACATTTCAAAAAGCAGGCAATAACTTGATTGAAAAGGATTTGTCACAGCACACACCAATGATTCAGCAATTTCTGCGAATCAAAGCGCAACAGCCGGATAATCTGCTTTTTTACCGGATGGGTGACTTCTATGAACTGTTTTTTCAGGACGCGGTCGACGCTGCCAATCTGCTGGATATTACCCTGACTGCACGAGGCAACGTGAATGGCAAACCCATTCCCATGTGTGGTGTGCCCTATCATTCAGTTGAGCGCTATCTTGCCCGCCTTGTAGAACTGGGCAAATCCATCGCCATCTGTGAACAGATCGGGGACCCGGCTACCAGCAAAGGCCCGGTAGAACGCCAGATTGTGCGCATCATTACCCCCGGCACCATCAGTGATGAAGCCTTGCTGGATGCACGTAGCGACTGCGTGCTTATGTCGTTGAGCATGACCGAAAAGCCCGGCACCGCAGAACTGTTGTGCGGACTTGCCTGGATGGATATCAGCGGTGGTCGTTTCTACGTCAGTGAAGTCAACGGTCTGGGTAATGTGCTTGCAGAGATAGAACGCATCAGGCCTGCAGAACTCCTGGTAAACGAACACCTGCTGATGCCAACAGAACTCGCCGGCAGGCCAGGCCTGCGTCGACGCCCGGTGTGGGAATTCGACAGTGATACCTGTTACCGGCAATTGATCAGCCATTTCCAAACACGCGATTTACGCGGTTTTGGCTGTGAGGACATGCCTCTGGCTATTCAGGCTGCCGGGTGTCTGCTGACCTATGCCAAAGATACTCAGCGCTCGGCCCTGCCGCACATACAAAGAATGAGTGCGGAGATAGCCGCCGATGCATTGATACTGGACGGTGCCAGCCGGCGCAACCTTGAGCTTGACCGGAACCTGGGCGGTGGCAGCAGCAACACATTGATGTCAGTCATAGACTCCACCAGCACAGCCATGGGCAGCCGCCTGTTAAATCGTTGGCTGAACCGACCCTTGCGTCAGCGCAAAATTCTGTTACAACGCCAGCAAGTCATCAGCACGCTGCAGAACCAATACGCTTTCGAAGCCTTGCAGCCGCTGCTTAAACAGGTGGGGGATATAGAGCGCATACTGGCACGGGTAGCGCTGCGTTCAGCACGCCCGCGGGACATGGCACGACTGCGGGACGCGCTTACGGTGTTTCCAGCGCTTCAGGCAACGCTGAGCAACCTGAAGAGCATAATGAAAACAACGCGCCTTGCCGAACTTCAGAATGCAATCGCCGACTACCCTGCCCTGTGTGCCCAACTCCAGGCTGCTCTCATCGAGAATCCACCGGTGGTAATCCGCGAGGGCGGAGTGATTGCAGAGCATTATGATGCTGAACTCGATGAACTGCGTGCGCTTAGCAGCAACGCCGGGCAATTTCTGATTGATATGGAGGTGAGAGAGAAACAACGCACCGGGCTGAGTACTCTGAAAGTGGGCTACAACCGTGTGCATGGCTACTTCATTGAGGTCAGCAAAGCACAGGCTGACCACATGCCTGTAGACTATCAACGGCGGCAAACCTTGAAGAATGCAGAACGGTTTATTACCCCAGAACTTAAAGTATTTGAAGACCGGGTGCTGAGCGCCAACAGCAAAGCACTGGCCCGCGAAAAGCTGCTCTACGACGAATTACTCGAAGTCACTGCAGGGCAACTGTCTGGACTACAGGACAGCGCCGCAGCATTGTCGGAACTTGATGTGCTGTGTAATTTTGCTGAACGGGCAATCACTCTGGGCTGGGCTCAACCGGTCTTGAGTGAACAGATAGGAATCTATATCGAACAGGGACGCCATCCCGTTGTAGAACAGGTACTGGAAAAACAGTTTGTACCCAATGACACCCGTCTCGGCAGTGAAAAACACATGCTGATCATTACCGGACCCAACATGGGTGGTAAATCCACTTACATGCGCCAGACCGCACTGATAGTGCTGCTGGCATTCTGTGGCAGCCACGTGCCGGCAACTGCTGCTGTCATCGGCCCAGTGGATCGAATTTTTACCCGCATAGGGTCATCAGATGACCTGGCCGGAGGCCGTTCCACATTTATGGTGGAGATGACAGAAACAGCCAACATTCTGCATAACGCCACACACAAAAGCCTGGTATTGATGGATGAGGTTGGTCGCGGCACCAGCACCTTTGATGGCCTTTCTCTGGCATGGGCGAGCGCGCTCTACATCGCAGAGCAGATCCGCGCCATGACCCTGTTCGCAACTCACTATTTCGAATTGACCGTATTGCCCGAGACACATAACAACGTTGGCAATGTGCATCTGGATGCGGCTGAGCACCAGCAAGGTATTGTGTTTATGCACACTGTCAAAGACGGACCAGCCAACCAGAGTTATGGGTTACAGGTTGCGCAACTGGCGGGCATACCCACGGCTGTTATCGTTCAGGCACGCAAAAAGCTGAGGGAATTGGAGGACCTGGCAGTGTCAGGGCCAAAGCCTTTGTTGTCCGGCCAGGGCAACAAACAAGAGTTGCGTAATCACAACACGCGGAGTTCACCCGCCCAAAGCGATCTGTTTGCTACAACACCTCACCCGGTACTCGACCAACTTCGACAGCTGGATCCTGACGGCCTGACACCAAGGCAGGCACAACAGCTTCTGTATGAACTCAAAAAATCACTTTGATGAACCAATGCGGATGTTGTCAGCGGGTTTGTCGGCAGCGGGAAGGTACACTATAATGCCGCATCGTTTGATTCGGACTGGAAAGTATTATGACATTTGTAGTCGGTGAAAATTGTATCAACTGTAAACACACAGACTGCGTGGAAGTCTGTCCGGTAGATTGCTTTTACGAAGGCCCCAATTTTTTGGTGATTCACCCTGATGAGTGTATTGACTGTGCGCTGTGTGAACCTGAGTGTCCGGTTGACGCAATTTATGCAGAGGACGAATTGCCGGATGACCAGAAGCAATTCCTTGAATTAAATGCAGAATTAGCTCAGAAATGGCCGAACATTACCCAGATGAAGCCTCCCATGGCTGACGCAGAAAAGTGGAGCGGCGTGGCTCAGAAGGTCAAATTACTGATCAAGTAGTCTGCTGTGACGGTCGGATATTCCCAATCACGTCGACAGCCGACAATCCCGTTGCCGCTAACAACGACCTACCAATGCGGCGTTTCCCTATAGATCAAGCCTGACAGGCATTCAGATAAGCGTGGTCGGAAATAATCTCCTCCCCGAAAAATGCGTCGACGTCGTATCCCTCACGGCTGGCGATTCTTCCAAGCCGCCTCATAGCGTCTATCTGAATCTGCCTGACACGCTCTCTGGTCAGGCCTATATCCTCACCTACCTGCTCTAGTGTCATCTGATCATGCCCTTTAAGACCATATCGACGCACCAGAACTGCTCGTTGCCGCTCGCTCAACTCATCCAACCATCGAAGTGCTGTGCTCTGTAAACCCTTCAACTGCAGAGGCCGTACCGGATCGCTATCAGGCAGTTCACAGCCTGTACAATCGGAGTGAAGCTCTTCAGTGTCGGGGATCACCTGATCATTCTCATGGCTGGATTCGTGACAATCGAGAATAAATACCAGCTCATGAAGCCTCATCTGACAATGAGCGGCCAACTCGGATCGACTGGGTTTACGTCCAATCTGATGAGTCAACAGCATTTCCTTGCGCAGAATCAGACTGACCTCTTTGATAACGTGCACGGGCAGGCGAACGTCGCGAGCATGATTCATGATTGAACGGTCAATTGCCTGTTTTATCCACCAGGTAGCGTAGGTCGAAAAGCGAAACCCCAACTCGGGATCAAATTTCTCAACAGCTCGCATCAGCCCAAGATTACCCTCTGACACCATATCCAGCAGCGCCAGCCCCCGATTGCGATAACGTCTGGCGAGACTGAGCACCAGGCGAAGATTGTGTTTGATCATGGTTTGACGGCTAACGGCATCACCCTCACGACAGGCACGAGCCAGTCGCAACTCGTCTTCGTAACTGAGCAAAGGGATGGGGGAAACTTCTCTGACATAAGCATGTTCTGCATCGCAGGCAAAACGCTCTTGATTGTAAACAACGGCAACAAAGGTGGGGTTATCAGAGTTTTCTGCGAAACCATTCGACTCTGACTGCGATTCCTTTATGGTTAAAACCTGATCCAGATCGCCATCTGGTAAATCGTCATTCAATTCAATATCCATATCCATATTGACTAACCATCCTTGACAGTGAAAGAAGCCTTTCATTAAAAGAACGATCAGACAATATCACAAGACTATTACGGCAATCAGCGTCTCAAATGCAGAATATTTGATACAAAAATCGGAATCTGTGAAGTAGTTCACAAAAACAGCACAAGACTTTTCACAAAGATCCAACAACAGCATGACGTTAGCGCATCGGGAGATAACGCACCGGATCTACAGGTTTGCCATCAACACGTACTTCAAAGTGGAGCATATCGCGACCGCTGGGACCCGATCCAATCTCTGCAATCTTGTCGCCTGCGCTGACCCGATCGCCCTCTCCCACCAACATGGCACTGTTGTGCATATAAGCACTGAGGTGGCGATCATTGTGACGGACGATAACAAGGTTACCTGCGCCCTGAATACCACTGCCAGCATAGACAACATCACCGTCTGCAGCGGCATAAACCGCCTGACCTCTGTTTCCGGCGATATCGATTCCCCGGGCGGCACTGGCCTCAGAGAAAGTGCTCAGTAGTCGTCCTTCAGCAGGCCATTGCCAGGTGACGCCGTCGACCTCCCGGGTATTCACACTTCCGGTGCGCCGCTCGTCGATTGCAGCTTGCGGACGACGACCGGGGTCTGGCGCCGCTTCTCCCGCCGGTGCAGCAGGGATCTGTGGCACGGCGTCAATCGCAGAGGCAGATACACCGGATGCACTGACACTCAGCCGCTGCCCCGGATAAATTGTGTAGGGAGTCGCCAGATTGTTAGCCAACGCCAGGCTTCGAACATCCATGTTATGAGCAAATGCGATGGAGTACAGCGTGTCACCTTGCGCTACCACATGGGTTGCACCCAACGGCGCAGAGATTGAGGAAGCTGAGGGGGCTGATGATTGCAAAAAAACATTGCCTTCACTTTGCGCGGATCGCGCTGGGGCAGCTTGGCTGGTGGCTGGTCTCTGGTTAAGAGGTGCCTGATTAACAGGTGCCACATCGACTGCCGATGGCGCGGCTGCTACCCGGGTGACTGACGACCTGCTGATCCCTGACCCGACGCTCACCGTCCCCACAACAGTAGAGGCTGCCCCAACTGCGGCAGCAGACTCAGATGAACTGCTGGTAGTTGTAACCGGTGCCCTTGCTGACGCAGGTACAGCCCGCCCATCTACGATTATCATAGGAGCTTCACGCTCAAGGCGACTGCTGCGATCATCCACCGGAGCCTGATAATTGCTGGCACAGGCAGCCAGCAACATGAACACCGGGGCTATCAAAACACGGGGAAATGACAAACCTACTTCGTCAAATTTCTTCATTACACGCCTCGTCAGTAAAAAGTCTGGCAATCAGTACTTCAGACTGCGCAGGTAATCCATTAGGTCACTCATTTGTCCCGGGACAACCGTGACACGGCCGCAGAAAACGCCATAATCACAACAAAACCAACCGCTGCACACAACACAATCGCAGGTAGCTGGGCCGGGTTGCCAGTAACTTCCGTATAGACCCATGGCATCATGCCTAACCCACCTCCGGGCTCTGTCGATAATCGCCAGGGCCACAACACCACAATTGACGCCGCCAGCATGCCTACCAGAAACGCATAGGTCGGCTGTCGGTAATTAGAGAACATCCACGTCAACACATGTGCAAACGACAATAACCCTATCAAACAGCCGAGGGCAAAGACCAGAACGATATCCAGCTGGAAACTGCGCAGGGCATCGAGTACGTATTGATAAGCACCCAACAGTATCAAAATGAATGCGCCGGAAATACCTGGCAGAATCATCGCGCAGATCGCAATCGCACCGCAGAAAAACAAATACAGCAATGAGGTGCTGCCGGCTGCCGGATTTATCACTGCAGTCAGAACGGTCAAAACGAAACCAATCACAAACAATATGGCCTTTGTTACGCTAAAGGAGCCCATCTCACGGTACAACAGCAAACACGACGCCAATACCAGCCCCATAAAAAAAGCCATGACCAGCATAAAGTGATTATCCAGCAGATACAGCACGGTGTTAGCCATCATCATCAGACTGGTCAGAATGCCCAATAACAGCGTTAACAAAAAGCTGCCATCAATACGTCGCCAGAACGCTTTGAGCCCTTGCTGGTACAAGACCTTCAGCGCCATCGGATTGCAGCTTCGCAGCGCACCCAACAGTCGCTCGTAGATGCCACTGATCACTGCAATAGTGCCACCCGAAACACCGGGGACTGAATCAGCTATACCAATGGCCATGCCCTTTAAGAACAATACAACTCGGTCGCCAAGCGTCATCAATACTGTACCTGGCCCACGTAAAGCGGGACAAAATTGACTGGCTCCAGGACCCGGCTGGAGAATTCGTTACCGTTTTTCTCAATCAACAATAACTCTTGACCACCCCGTTCAGTGCCGACCGGAAGTACAAGCCGGCCACCGTCTGCAAGCTGATTTATCAATTCGGATGGTACCTGTTGAGGAGCAGCGGCAGCGATAATGATATCGAAGGGGGCATTATCGGCCCAGCCCAGACTGCCATCATCATGCTTGAAGCGCACGTTGCGCACCCCCACCAGCGACAGATGTTTGCGGGCGCGCTCCAGCAACGGATGAATTCGCTCGACTGTCCAGACCCGCTCAGCAAACTGGGCAATCACCGCCGTTTGATAACCACAACCAGTGCCTATCTCAAGTACCCTCGGTACTTTACCCTGCTCCGGAAGACGCTGTCCTAACGCGGCTTCCGTCATCCGCGCCACCACGTAAGGCTGCGAGATGGTCTGATTAAATCCGATGGGCAACGCGGTATCTTCATATGCCCGTGTCGCCAGCGCCTCATCCAGAAACACATGCCTGGGTATAGTTCGCATTACATCCAGTACCGCCCAATTTTTAATCCCCCTATCCAGCAAAGACGCAATCATGCGTTCCCGAGTGCGTTGCGAGGTCATGCCGATGCCGGCAAGATTGGGTGTGTTCACAGGCTTTGGTACTCAATCAGATCATGCAGAACCGCAGTCGCGTAAGTGCCGGCAGGCAGCACAAATGACAACTCCAGATCAGGCCCCAGCGGGGATTGGTTTTCTAAAAGCCGATAGTGTAATGCCTGAACCGGCAAACGCAAACTGCGCCGGGCAGCATCAACCTGATGTTTCAACAGACCGGTTGCCAGTAACGGAAAACTTGCGGCAACACGCGCTTCCAACGCCGCACAAGCCCCGAAGCTGTGCAGCGCGCGCTGTGTTGCCTGGCCCCAGAGCGGACCGGTGGGATGAATATCTTGCCCGGTAATGCGCTGCTGAATCAGTTCATCAACCTGTTCCGGCAGAAAAATGCTGGCACTACCATCAAGATTCATCACATCGCCATCAAGGTATTGATTCCAGGTTGCGTGGCTGACCCGTTCTGACAGAACAGCATTAAAAATTGCCGCTCGCGCTGCTGACAACAACAGACCACGCTCAACGGGATTCTGGGGTCGGTACTGTTTTAAAAACCATGCTTGTGCTTTGTTGATATTGTCAAAACCAAAACGCTGTTCCCCAAAGTAGTTGGGAACACCCTGTTGCCGCACCCGCTGCAAGCCCTGCTCAAGAGCTGACCATGCAGTCTGGAAATCCATAGCATCGTCACTCAACTGCAGATTTCGCAACCGAATCACAAATGCATTGCTGTGGTGGCTACCCCTGCGTAACTTGCGGCTGTTGCGCTCTATACGCTCAATCTGCAGTTCAGCTGAGAGGGCTGAGGTAAAGTCAGGTGTTGCGCGACCGGGTAACTGCAGACTCAGCCACTGCCGACAAACGCCGAGTCTGTCCTTGAGACCCGACCAACTGACGTCCCTGATCGAAACGCCTGCAGCACGCGCCAGACGCTGCGCAGCCTCTGCCGTGTTAATGCCAGTTTTACGGATAAACACCCAGACGTGTTCGCCGTCACCGGAGCAATCAAAGCCCAATTGCTCGTCAACCAGAAAGTCATCCGGCCGCGCCTTGAAGTGGGCGCGCAAGGTGGGTGGATGAGTTCTGGAGAGGATCACCGGCTCAGTAACACCACGGCGTGTGTCTCCAGCCCTTCCTTGCGCCCTACAAATCCCATGCCTTCGGTTGTGGATGCTTTGACATTCACCGCGTCAAGATCAACTTCCAGTAAAACCGCAAGACGTGATCTCATCATATTGATATGTGACGCCATTCTGGGGGATTGAGCAAGGATCGTCATGTCCGCATTGACCACTGACCA
>CANHAR010000100.1 GCA_947458495.1 Gammaproteobacteria bacterium
CACGGCAAACCGTCATTTACCGCGAAGTAACGCGGCACCACGATCGTCATGATGAGGATTATTACAGAGACAGCAGTTACCGCCAGGTTAGCGGCTATCGCAGAGAGTACGACTATCACAGAGTTAGCGACTATCACCGAGAAAACGACTATCACAGAGATAAAGACTATCGCGCTCACCCTTTTTGGGGTAATTCAGACCGGGGTCATGGCTACGGGTACAGGAACAAAGAGCCAGTGCGTGGTCGCTGGTCGGGTTCGGATCGACGCAGGGATGTGATCTACGTGGAGAAAGATGGACGCCGTAATTCCAGTTACCGCGAAACCGAGAGACGCAGTGTTGAGATTCGGGATCGCAGCCGCTAAACACAGAATGTTGTCATACTCGTTTTATGGGGAGCGATGGTTTCATAAACCATCGCTCCCAGTTGTTTACGATTCATGCAGAGCCGACTAGTGTGATCAGCTCTCTCGTTCCAGCGCGGCAAGCTCCACGCAAAGCACAAATACCTGCATGGCTTCATCAATTTCCGCAAGGCTGGGGAAGGACGGTGCCAGGCGAATATTGCTGTTCTGCGGATCTTTTTTGTATGGCCAGGTTGATCCTGCCGGCGTCAGTTTCACCCCAGCACCTGCGCACAGTTTAACGACCTTGTCGGCCATGCCGGGCAAAGTATCGAAGAGAATGAAGTAGCCCCCGGCAGGCTTATTCCAGTGGCCGAGCGGTTGTCCGTTAACTGTTTTTCCGGACAGGCTCTGTTCCAGGTGTTTCAGCACAAGTTCAAATTTGGGTTGCAGAATGGCGCGGTGCTGTTGCATCAATGCCCGCAAAGTCGGTATGTCTTTAAGGAAACGGATGTGCCGTAACTGATTCACCTTGTCCGGTCCTATGGTGGAAATGCCTAGCAAGTCTGCGAAGTGTTTGATGTTGCTTTCGGAGGTCGCAATAAATGCGACACCGGCACCAGCCAGGGTGATTTTCGATGTTGAGCCGATCACAATGACATTATCCAGTGTGCCGTGTTTTTCGCTGAGGCTGATCAGATTCGCCAGTTCAGGAGGATTGTCGACCAAGTGGTGTTCCGCGTAGGCGTTGTCCCACAGAATTCTGAAGTTGGCGCCGGCAATTTTTCCCAACATGGAAAATTGCCCAACTACCTCGGCTGAATACACCACACCGTTTGGGTTAGCGTACTTGGGTACACACCAGATGCCTTTGATCAACGGATCGTTGCGTAACAAGGTCTCAATGGCGGCCATATCCGGCCCCCGATCATTCATCTCGACCGGAATCATTTCGATTCCCAGCGCCTCGCAGATCGAAAAGTGGCGATCGTAACCCGGTGCCGGGCACAGGAACTTGATACGTTGGCCTGGTGCAGTTTCCTTTATCCAGGCTGAGGCGGCGCCGCGAACGCCATGAAGGTAGGCGCCTTCCACATACTGGTACATCATCTGCAAGGAACTGTTTCCGCCCACCATGATCTGCGCGGGTTTGGCACCCAGATAATCTGCAGCAAACTGACGCGCTTCCGGGATGCCGAGGCCGCCGCCATAGTTACGCGCATCGGTGCCGTCGGAGCATTTGAAGTCACCCTGCAGTATTCCGTCCATTGCATTGCTGAGATTCAGCTGAGCCGTCGCTGGTTTGCCCCGGGTCAGATCCAGGTTGAGGTTCTTCGCCTGAACTTGCTGGTACTGATTCAATAACTCCTGACGACGCGCCTGTGTGTTGCTGGTGCTCAAGTGAAACTCCTCAATCAAAATGGCCCTGGAAATCGGAACTGGAAAGTGGGGCTGGATTTTACAGTATACTCGGCGCAACTTCGATGCGGCAGGCGAGAAATCATGAACAAAAGCAAGTCGGGCAATGTTCTTGAGCAACCCGTTGACGACTCTTTGACAGATGTTTCTGGCGCTGCTGAGCGACACCCCTACGATGTCCTGGGGCCGGATCAGGTATTGGATGCGGTTGAAGGTTTGGGTTTGCCAACCTCTGCGCGGGTTTTCGCGCTCAATAGTTATGAAAATCGCGTTTATCAGATTGGACTGGATGACGGTAGTTTTGTGATTGCCAAATTTTACCGGCCTGAGCGCTGGAGTGACGCCCAGATTCTTGAGGAACATGCCTTTACACAGGAATTGGAGTCTCTGGAAATACCCGTAGTGCCGCCGATGGTAATCAATGGCCAGACATTGCATACCTGCCTGTGTGGTACTCAGATTTTCCGGTTTTCGCTGTTTCCACGCCTTGCAGGCAGACCTCCTGAACTGGATAACCCTGATAATTTGCAGGTGATGGGACGATTCCTGGGAAGAGTGCATCGCGTTGGCTCACAAGCTGTGTTCCAGCACCGTATCGCGCTCAACGTGGAGCATTGGGCGGTGAAGAGCCGCGAATTTCTGCTGGAAAGGCATTTTATTCCTGATGCGCTGGTGTCTGCCTACGAGTCGTTAACTCTGGATCTGATAGAGCGTATGAATAAAATTTTCAGCAATTGTGGGTCATTGCAGCAGTTGCGGCTGCACGGAGATTGTCATCCCGGTAATGTGTTGTGGCGAGGTGATCAACCCTGGTTTGTCGATTTTGATGATGCAATCAACGGTCCGGCCATTCAGGATTTGTGGATGATGTTATCGGGTGACCGCGATCAGCGTCAGGCACAGTTGCTGGAGATTATCGAAGCCTACGAAGAGTTTTTTGAGTTTGATGCGACCGAACTGGCGCTGATAGAGCCGTTAAGAACATTACGCATCATGCACCACAGCGCATGGCTGGCAAAACGCTGGACCGATCCCGCATTTCCCCGCAGTTTTCCGTGGTTTAACACGGAGCGATACTGGGCGGAGCACATTCTTGAATTGCGTGAACAGATGGCGGCGCTGGATGAACCCACACTGCGATTGTTCCCCTACTAATCTGCGGTCTCTTGGGCGAGTAAACTCAGCAGTGCCTGTTCCAGCAATTGTGTGTCGCCTTCCCGGAAACCTTTATGCACCTTTCGAATAATCCCCTCGCGGTCAATAAGGAATGATGTAGGCATGCCAACTACGCCGTACTGATCCATGATCTCTGCCGTCTGATCCAGGACTACGTGGTAACTCAGGGGTGTCTCTAGATCATTCAGAAAATCCAGCGCATCTTCAACCGGGTCGTCGATGGTGATTGCGACGACTTCAAATCCCTGATCCCGATACTGCTCATACAGAACATGTATCTCCGGTAGAGAGCGAAGGCAGGGTGCACACCAGGACGCCCAGAAATCAACGTATACAATTTTGCCTTTGAGTTCGCTGAGTGTTATGTCCATGTCATTGGTACGTACACCGGGCAGGGTGAATTCAGGCGCGGCCATGCCTTCCTCAACCGCTGTTGCCGGGATTGCGATAAGGCTCAAACTGAACACTGAACTGATGAGCAACGACTTAAAGAGTTTGTTCATGGCGCGAGAGATTCTCTGATCGTTCAGGCGGCGGAGCCGGAAATGTTGGCGAATCCCTGCATTAATTCATGCCAGCGTTGTCGTCGCAATTTCAACTGGTAACGTGCCTGACGATAACTGTCACGCAGCGCCAGACGTTCCCAACGCTCATGAATCTGATCATGTATTTGAGAGCTTTTTGCGTCGTACCACTGCTGTTGGTGTGTAGCCCACAGATCTAGCGTGCTCTTCAATTCTGCGTATTCAGCTTCCAGTCGCGCACGCCATTTGTCTGCGTTGGCCAGTGATTTGCAGCGTTCAGTTGCATCTAAATACTGCATCTCAAGCCTTGCTGACTCAACGGCCAGTGCAGGAACACGTTTCAGTTCGCTGGTTAAACCGACCCACGAACATGCCATGATTAACCATTTGGTTGGATCAAAGTGCCACCAACGAATGCCATTACGATAATCCCACTGAAAAGTATGGTGATAATTGTGGAAACCCTCACCATAAGTCACCAGCGCCAGAATGGCGTTATCGCGCGCAGAACTTTTGTCGCTGTAGGGCTGTCTGCCCCACATATGCGCCAGTGAATTGATGAGCCAGGTAACATGTTGGCTCAATACCAGTCTCAGCACACCGCTCAACATCAGGCCGGCAATGATGCTACCTCCGATATATCCGAGAAAAGCCGGTACTGCGATATTCATGATCAGCACCAGCGCAAGGTAGTGTTTGTGCTGCCACTGCAGAATCGGATCTTGCTGTAGGTCTTTGATGTTGGAAAAATCGCGCTTGCCACTGGGGTAATTACGCAGTATCCAGCCGATATGCGAGAACCAGAAGCCACGACCGGCTGAGTAGGGATCCTGATCATTATTGTCAACATGCTGGTGATGTCGGCGATGATCAGAAGCCCAGTTGAATACATCATTTTGCAACGCACAGGCACCGCCCAATGCAAACAGCACTCGTAACACCGGATGCGCCTTGTATGTCTTGTGAGACCACAGCCGATGGTATCCAGCCGTAATCGAAATACCACAAAAACCCATCATGCAGACAAACATTACCCAGTGTACGGCGCTGTATCCAACCATAAATCCGTACAAAGGAACCAGAGTTACGGCCGCCAGCGGAGTAGCCGTAAACAGAATCATATTTGTCCAGTTGATAGGGGGTTTGGCGGCGATGCTGTTCTGAGAGTCTTGAGCTGACATAAACGATGGCGATTCCTTAAAAATTGAATACATGCTTAAGACAGCGGCGATAGGCTGTTTGTTGCATAGCAAGAATATTACATGTGAATTGCCTGATTAGAAACCACCCGGAGATGCGGGGTATGATGATGTTAACGGGATATGAACTGAACGCAGAATTCTAAAGGAGTCGCAAAAAATGCCAGACATTCTTATGCATGATCAGATGGTGGATATGCAAACCCGGTTTGCCTTTCAGGAGGACAGCATCCAGACATTGAATGATATTGTTACCCGGCAGCAACGCCAGATTGATGTGCTTGAGCGCGAGCTTGAAATTCATCGACAGAAATTGACTGAATTGATACAAGCCGCAGCAGATCGCGCGCCGGCGGTGACAGCGGCCGATGAGAGACCTCCACACTACTGAACAGCGGCATAGGATGTCGATCAGCGCGAAATAGCCATCACATCGTCCGCCTGCAGACCTTTGTCCTCCACACTGACAGAAAACTCGACGCGCTGGCCATCTTTCAGAACGCGATGCCCATCGCCTCGGATCGATCTGAAATGCACAAAAATGTCTTCACCGTTTTCCCGGGTGATAAACCCAAACCCTTTGCTGGCATTAAACCACTTGACTTGACCGGCCTCGCGTTTAGTGGGCTGGTTAGCTGCAGGGTTCTCTGGTTTCTGCGCAGACTTGCGTTTTGAGGATCTTGTTTTTGCCGGCTCACGTGCTGACGGCTGGCGGCCAGCACGTAAAGATAACCAGGCGCTCAGCGAACTGCATACCAACAGCAGAGCGGCAAATGTAATGGTTAGCACGGCGGGCGAGCTCGCCTGTAAAGATTGGAAAATCAGGTAGATCAGAGGCAAAGAAATAATGGTGGATAACAGTGCTGAACTGACTATTTTGCGGAACATTGAAGATCTCTTGAAGCTTTGTGCTTTTTTGCAATGATGGTTTTAATTTTTGTTTTGCCAAGCACGAAGGATTCTACCGCTATCTGTTACTAAATCAATCAGCCCGACGACAAGTTGAGGGCCATCGGCGTTAAGTCACGCGTTTACTTCGTGAGGATTACATTTCCATTCAGAATCGATTCAGCTTGACTGCCTTAATCTTTGGTCATCAAGGCGGCGAATCAACCTTGAAAACATTCATAACAAAACCAGGCGGAGAGGTGAATAATGAACAATTTCAAAAATGCAGTACAAACAAATGCTGTAGCAAAACGTGCAGCAGTGGTGCTTGGGCTGGGTGGATTGTTGCTGGCAACACCATTGTTTGCGCAGTCACAGTATGTGTACGCGCAGGTACTGGAGTCACGCGCAATTTATCAGTCTGTTTCCGTTTCTATCCCCCGTGACGAGTGTTGGGAGGAGGAAGTCAGGGTGCGTGAGACACGACACGGTGGCAGTCAGACGCCTGTGATTCTGAGCACTATCATAGGAGGTGCCATTGGTAACGCGGTGGGTAACAACAAATCCAGCCAAAGGGTAGGTACGGTTGTGGGTGCCATGTTGGGGCACTCGGTGGGTCGTGATATAGTTCGTGCTGATTCACATCCCGGAACAGCGCGATACCAGACCGTCAAGCAGTGCGAAACCGTCACCGAATATCGTGAGGAGGAGCGACTGATGGGTTACCAGGTTCGATATCTGTATAACGGGGAAGAATTTACCGTACGCACTGATAATGACCCCGGTGAGCAGATTCGACTTCGAGTCAGCCACGATCCGGTGCTCTGAGTCAGGGTGCCCCGACATTATGGAGAGTTATGAAATCGTCCTGCCCGAAATCAAGTGCCTGCATCGAGGGTCGCGGAGCGCGGTGGAAAGTTCTGCTGATTGCTGCAGTGTTCTGCGGTCTGAGCTGGGGTGTTCCGGTCCTTGCTCAGCAGCAGGAGAGTTCATCCGCCCAGTCCGGGCAAAATCAGGCGGACGGGGCGATCAGTGAGAGACAGGCACTGGATCTGGTGCGGGCACGTTTTCCAGGAAATATCATCAGCATCAATGAGGTCCGGCAAGGCGACCGTGTCAGATTCAGGGTGCGCATCGATAACGAAGGTAACATTTATACAGTTTATGTTGACCAGGCCACTGGGGCAGTCAGCCGGGAGTAAGGTATGCGTCTGTTGGTTGTAGAAGATGAGAGCCTCCTGCGTCAACAGTTGGTGCTTGGTCTGCAGAAAGCCGGTTTTGTCGTCGATGATGCTGCCGATGGTAAAGCGGGTCTGTTTTATGCTCTGGAGAATGAATACGACGCTGCCATCATTGATCTGGGTTTGCCTCTGCTTGATGGGATCAGTGTCATTCGCAAGCTTAGAGAATCCGGTCGCAAGTATCCCGTATTGATTCTGACTGCCCGGGGCGACTGGCAGGACAAGGTAGCGGGACTTGATGCCGGTGCTGATGATTATGTAGTTAAACCCTTCCGGCTAGAGGAAATACAGGCGCGTCTGAATGCCTTGTTACGTCGCGCCGCCGGATTCGCCAGTCCACAGATTACGGCGGGTCCGGTCAGTCTTGATACCACCAGCAAACGGGTAACGGTGCATGGCAACCCGGTCGAGCTGACGGCGTATGAATACAAAACCCTGGAATATCTGATATTGCATGTCGATCAGGTGGTTTCCAAAGCCGAGCTGACAGATCATTTGTATGCTCAGGATTATGATCGTGACAGCAATGTGCTGGAGGTGTTTATTCGTCGCCTTCGTCAGAAACTGGATCCGGATCAATCCTTGCAGCCCATCGATACTGTCCGTGGCCAAGGATACCGGCTGCGGATAATGGACTAACATGTCGTCAGGGCAAGGTGCCGGATACTCACTACAAACACGACTTCTATTGGCAGTCACGCTGCTACTGACTGCGTTTCTGGGTTTAACTGGCTTCGTGCTCGACAGGGCGTTTCGCAACAGTCTGGAAACCGGGGTTACTGAGCAGCTGCAGGCGCAGCTTTACGGTTTGCTGGCGGCTGTTGATGAAGATGCCGGTGAATTTTATGTCAGTGAAAATTTGCGTGAGCCGCGCTTCAGTCAGTTAAACAGTGGTTTGTATGGATTGATCAGCAGCCCTGATCAGGGTGAACTGCTGCGCACACAGTCGGCCCTGGAGTTTACGCTGCCGGCAACGCTGCAAATTGACAACCCGGAGGGGGATCTTTCTCGCGGCGAGACCCGTTTCAGTCGTGTTGTCTCAGATGCAGGGCTGATTGAGTATTTCCAAATCAGCTACGCAGTGACGTGGGAGAACCGGCCAGAAGCCATTGTGTTCAGGGTGCTGGAGTCCGCAGACTCTTATCTGGCAGAAGTGACTGAGTTCCGCACCAGTCTGTTTTCCTGGTTTGGAGCGCTTGCTGCGTTATTGCTGGTCTCGCTGTTACTGCTGCTGCGCTGGGGACTGTCACCGCTGCGCAGATTGGCGCGTGATCTGGCGCTTATTGAAAGCGGACACGCGGAGTCTCTGGGAAACCACTATCCCACCGAGCTGAGTTCGGTCACGCATAATCTTAACTTGCTGATACAGTCCGAGCGCAAACAACAGACGCGTTATCGCACCACTCTTGGGGATCTGGCGCACAGTCTGAAGACGCCATTGGCGGTGATACAGGGAGAAGTGTCGGCCAGTGCGGAACCATCTTTGCAGCACGCAGAGCGCATAGAGCGTGCGGCAATGGTGCAGGAACAACTCGACCGCATGAATCAAATTATCAGTTATCAGTTACAGCGCGCCGTGAGGTCTGGAGCTGTGGGCAGTCTGGCCACCCAGGTCAACATCAAGGACACTGCGGCGAAGATCTGCCGTGCGCTTGAAAAGGTGTATGCCAGCAAGTCAGTTGAATTTAGGCAGCAAATCGATGCACGTTTGTTGTTTCTGGGTGATGAGCGTGACCTGATGGAGTTGCTGGGCAATTTGTTGGATAACGCCTGTAAGTATGGACATGGCAAGGTGAATGTCAGTTGCGCACTGGTCAGTAACTCACCGCAGCGGTTGCAATTGATTGTCGAGGATAATGGCCCTGGAATTGGACAGGAAGACAGCGATCGTGTTCTGCAGCGCGGAGTAAGGCTTGATACGTTGGCACAGGGGCAGGGTATCGGATTGGCGGTAGTTGCGGATATTGTGCAGAGTTACGGAGGCAGAATCACCGTCGAACGCAGTCAAATGCTGGGTGGCGCGGCCATTTCAATACTGTTGGGCAATATCCGCATCCAGGTTTAGAAAAATATAGCAGCAACGCATGACACCAGTGTCATGACAAATAAAAACCATTTGATAGTGTTCTGGCTGACACGAACAGCAAACCTCACGCTGAAATAACTGCCGGTCATGGTGCCAACCGCCAAGATAAGTCCGGGTATCCATTCAACCTGATCAAACCAGATAAAAATCGCCAGAGAAACGGTCGTCACAGCAATTGAACAGACCATTTTCAGTGCATTGGCGCGCACCAGATCGTAGCGCAGTCCTCCCGCCAGAGCAGCCAGTAGGATAAACCCGACTCCTGCTTGCACAAAGCCACCATAAACACCAGCAAGGACTAATCCCCACCA
>CANHAR010000101.1 GCA_947458495.1 Gammaproteobacteria bacterium
GGGCCTGCTCGCGGGTAGTGGGCCAATTGAAATGTGTCAGCGTGCCCGGGTGACTGGCAAATTCGCGGGCCACCAGGCTGAGTACGTCTTTATCGATGTCGTCGCGGGCAAAGGGCATCTGTACTGGCACCACCGGATCACCCCGGTAGGGTTCGCGGTTGCTGCTGTCAAAATTCCATTGGCCGCCAACGGGTTGATCGGCATCCATCAAAAAGCCGGTTTTGCGGCGCATTTCACGGTAAAAATATTCCATGCGCAGCTGCTTGCGGCCCTGTGCCCACTGCGCAAACTCGGCCTTTGAGCAGATAAAACGGCTGTCATCAACGATGGTCATTGGTATGCCCAACTGCGCCGGCCAGGTCTCCAGCATCTGCTGATGCAGGCGGTGTTCGCCGCACTCCGTGACAATAAGCTGGCTGCAGGGTGTGTGTGCGAGGAAAGCCTGCAGCACATCGTGTAATCCGAGTTGCGGACGGGTGGGGTCATATTGATGGTAATGCACCTGCCAGCCGTTTTTGTGCAGAACGGCAGCGAAGTGACGCATGGCGCTAAAAATCAGCGCGATTTTCTGTTGGTGGTGCGCGACATAACGGGCTTCAGTGCCCACTTCGGCCATCACAATCCAGTCGCGGTGTTTTTCAAGGTGCTGCAAACTGGACACATCGGTGGTGAGTTGATCACCCAGAATCAGAGCGACTTTCACAGTTTAGGCTGGCATCGGTCATCACAGGTATTCGGGCGTCCGAACCAGCCAGAAATACGATGGCGATGGCGGGCGAAATACAGATACACACGATCGGCAACGGGCTTGATCAGCGGCCAACGCATAAACGCAAACCAGTGGCCTTTACCCACCAGCGACCAAGCCATACAGGTCACATCCAGCCCCAGAATAATGCGGCCATCGGGTAATTCACCATGCAGTATACGATCGGCTTGCACACGGTCGATGTGTGGGAAACGCTGCTCAAAGTCAGCGGTGTTGATATCCTGCATATCCAGCTGACCTTGTTTGTCGAGCCGCTTGATGTGGTTGATTTCTCTGGTACACAATGGACAGAGGCCATCGTAATAAACCCGTAAAGCGGACATCGGCACATTCCTTGAGTGGTTAACTGACTCGAGTTGATACGTCGTGCATCGGACAACAGTTCATCCTGGCTGATGTTGCCGGCGCTATATTACTGTTTTGTCACAATTCGATAATCAATTTGCACTATGATCAGTGCCAGGCCGCCCGCAATGATTTTGTGGTATCGCATACTTTTCAGCATTAAGGAGCCAGCGTCATGAGCAAGGTTTTTGACACACGATTAAGCCGTCGGGGGTTGTTAAAGGGTGGCGCCGTTGCTTTTGCTGCCGGCCTGAGCCCTGTCACCATGGCCTTGCAGTCTCTGGCGGCCAGTCAGTCGGGTGGCGCTGCGACAGCGTCGCGTCTCGCCGACAGTCCTTATGGCCCGATTGGTCCGGTGAACGATGAAGTGACCGGTTTGCCGTTGCTGCAGCTGCCTGAAGGTTTTTCGTATGCCACCCTGTCTTGGGTTGGCGACCTGATGAGTGACGGCAATCCAGTGCCTGAGCGGCTCGATGGTATGGGCGTCGTGGCTCTCGAAGACAATGAGATCATTCTGATTCGCAACCATGAGGTTGGCACCGGCCAGCTGATTCCAGCCAGCGCCAGTTACAACAAAAGCGCTCGCCCGGACGCCACCCATGCTGCTGGTGGCAATACCACTATCCGTTTCTCGAGACTGGCCAAACGCGAAATTTCCACGACGCCAAGCCTTGGCGGCACCATGCTTAATTGTGCCGGTGGAGTGACGCCTTGGGGAACATGGTTGTCCTGCGAGGAAACCATCATCGATATGACCGCTGAAGGCGGCCTTAAACATGGATATGTCTTCGAGGTCCGCGCAGATCCACTGCAGACCACCGCCGTGCCGATTGTGGATATGGGGCGCTATGAACATGAAGCCGCCGCGGTTGATCCACGCGACAGTTTTGTTTATCTGACAGAAGACAATCGCAATCACTCACCTCTTTACCGGTTTATTCCACGTGATGATTCACAGACCCCGGGCGCGCTGGAAAAAGGTGGCCGTTTGCAGGCCGCCAAAATAGTCGGCAGAGGGTTTACGGAGCTCTTTGCACCTGTGCCGGGAGAGACTCACCAGATTGAATGGGTGGATATTGCGAATCCGGATATGGATCCAGTTGACGAGCTCAGTGGTCCGTTCCTGCAGGCACGTGACGCCGGTGCGCTGTCCCTGAGCCGTGGCGAAGGCATTGTGTACCATGAGGGCATGATTTACATCGTTGATACCAGTGCTGGCACCAACGAGGAAGGCAGCGCTGGATATGGCGACGGCGCGGTTTGGATGCTTGATCCGGTATCCAGCTCTTTGCGCTGCCTTTTTGCATCCACTGATCCGCGTATGGCCAATAACCCCGACAACATCGCTATCAGCCCACGCGGTGGTTTGATGATGTGTGAGGACGGTGGTGGCGCTGAGGATGATTTTGGTTTTGGCGAGCGCATTCTGGGGCTGACAACCGCCGGTGAGAGTTATATTTTTGCCAAAAACAACATCGTACTAACGGCACAACAGATAGCGGCTGCCGGTAAAACCTGTGATCCCGGTGACTACCGTGACCGGGAAATTGCGGGTGTCTGTTTTGATCCCCAGGGCGAAATCATGTTTGTTAACATCCAGATACCCGGTGTTACGTTTGCCATCTGGGGTCCCTGGGAGCGAGGGCCGGTCTGACGCAGTTACTGGGTCTCCAGTCTGCGCGCGCCTGCCAGTATGCCGGGCAACGCATAGTTGCCTTCATGGCAGGCAAACTCATAGATGCGATCAGCCGGCGGGCGACGATATAACACCATTTCTGCTGTCCATGGCTGCGTGTAGGCCACGGCATCGTTCATGGTAAACCGGTAGACAATTTCATCATTGGAGACCATTCGGAAGCTTTCAGTCACCTGCAACCCGGTGCCAGATCCGTAATGCGATTGCTGCGGGTGCATATTGCGGGTGTGAACCACCAGTGTGTCACCTTGCCACTCAGCCACTGAATCGCCCATCCATTTGTACACTTCCGGCGGCAGATGCTCGGAATTCAGGCGCAGGATGCGGGCGTCGTGCATCATCTCCGCCATAATCACCACATGCGCATCAGTCTGCACAATCTGGTAGTTGTTGTTATAGATGATGGGCATCATGGGCGGGCCGGCACTGGAATTTGAGGTGCGGAAGTCATAAAACAGAAGGCAGCGTTCACCAATGGTGGTCATTTCCGGGCCAAGAAAGGCTTCGGCCCCATGAATGTCGCGCAGCGCCTCCATAAAGTTCTGTTCCGGTGCATCCGTGCGGAAAGGGATTTTGCCATCGGGTGGATCGATGATCATTGAGGTGCGGTATTCGCCGTCAATCTGCGTGACTTGAGTGCCCCGGTCCAGCCAGAAGGTGTTGTAGGCAGCCGCGGTATTGCCATCGCTGGGCGGCGCACGATTGGGGTCGCTGGGTGCATCTGCAGCGACCTCGCGGCCCTGAGCATCCTGTTGCATCTGCTGCGCTTCCTCGGCTGTCATAAAGCGCCGGTCACCAAAACGAGCCGGGCGCTCCAGCGTTGTCTGCGTCGCGTTGGTCCAGATACCTTGCAGGTCGGGTTTGCCGTCGGGTGTGCGGGGCAGTTCGACGGTCGTGGATTGCTGAGCTGCTGCCAGGCTGCTCAGCAGGCAGAGTGTCATCATGATCAAAGAGATGTTTTTTGTGTTCATGGCCTCGTCTTCTTGTTGATGTCTGGGCTCACACGCGCATACAGCAGCACTATACCTGAGACTGCGCCGCAGGAGCCAGCCGTCGGTTGGATTGCAGTGAGGTTCATGCAAGGGTAGTTGCAAGGGTAGTTGCAAGGACAGATTTGCTGTAAACAGTTATGGTATTGACAATCATTCCCATTACGATTTAATCTCGCGCCACGTTCAAGGTTGGCAAAGCAGCCAACCAGTCAGCACTGATTGTCGGAACTTGATTATGTACGTATGTATTTGCCGCCAGATTACTGATTCCCAGATTCGCAAACGTTGTTCAGAGGGCGTATCAACCTTCTCTGAGCTGCGTGCCGAACTCGGGTTGGCGAGTGATTGCGGGCGCTGTGGGCATTATGCCCGTGAAATCATTGCCGAAGTTGCTTCCGCCGCGAAGTGCCGGGACATGTCATACGCAGCCTGAACCGATTCCTTCCTGAGTGTAAGCGCAAACCATAAGCATTCTTGTTATCAATCACTTTTCCTTGTTTGTCAATTAGTTAAGCAGCGTCGCTGCTTGACTTTTAGCGGCTGCCCAAGGCACTCTCTCCTCGTCAGTACGCTAACCCACCACGCGCCGTTTGTATGTCTGCTGTCATGCAAGGGCAGGAGCTTTTATGAAATCCGACAAAACCATGATCAAGCATCTGAACAAAGCTCTGGGCAACGAGCTCGTCGCCATCAATCAGTACTTTTTGCACTCCCGTATGTTCAAGGATCGCGGTCTCAGCAAACTGGCCGCCAAGGAATATGAAGAATCCATCGACGAAATGAAACATGCAGACAAGTTGGTTGAGCGCGTTTTGTTTCTGGAAGGGCTGCCCAATCTGCAGAGTCTGGGCAAACTGTTTATCGGTGAACACACCAAAGAGATGCTGGAATGTGATCTCAAGCTGGAAATGATTGCGTTGCCTGATCTGCGCGAAGGTATCGCTTATGCAGAGTCCATCCAGGATTATGTCAGCCGTGAATTGCTGGTCTATATCCTTGAAAGTGAAGAAGAGCATGTGGATTGGCTGCAAACCCAGCTCAAACTCATCGAGGCAGTTGGTATAGAGAATTACCACCAATCGATGATGTAAATCGATGGCTGACATAGACTGCCCGGGTGGCACCGGCCCGGGCGGCCCCGGCTGGTTTTTCAAAGGATGCTTGTTATGGGTGAACGGTTTAACGCGTTAAAAAACGAACACATTGAGTTTATCGGGCAACAGAAAGTGTTTTTTGTTGGCACCGCTGGTGAAGACAGCCTGATCAACGTATCCCCCAAAGGCATGGACAGTTTCCGTGTCATCAGCCATTCCCGGATCATGTGGTTGAATCTGACCGGCAGTGGCAATGAAACAGCATCGCATGTGCTGGACAATGGCCGCATGACAGTGATGTTCTGCTCCTTTGATAAACAGCCGCTGATTATGCGCCTGTACGGCACTGCCCGTGTTATTCACTCGCGCGATAAGGACTGGAATGAACTGATCAGCCAGTTCCCCGATTACACCGGTGCTCGGCAGATTTTTGTGCAGGACGTGCAGATGGTGCAGACCTCCTGTGGTTTTGCGGTTCCCTACTATGAGTTCACAGGTCAGCGGCCGACGCTGGACAAATGGGCGATTAACAAAGGTCGCGACGGTATTGAGCAATACTGGAAAGATAAAAATACCCGCAGCCTTGATGGCAAACCTACGGGTATCGAGTGAGCTGTTTATAGATTGCCCAGGAACTCCAGAATGGCGGCATTGGTCTGTTCAGGGCGCTCCTGCTGTATCCAGTGACCGGCTCCCGGTATCAGAATCACGCCGCGCTGGTCATCCACCACTCTGCGCATGGCTCCCTCCAGTCGGCCTTGTGGCGCGCCGCCAATGACCATATCTTTTTCCCCGGCAATAAACAGCGTCGGTACGGTGACACGTGCGTCTGCCAGTTGTGGTGTCATCTCCCAATTGCGATGAAAGTTGCGATAGTAGTTGATACCGCCGCGGAAACCGGCTGCTTTGAACTGACTGACAACGTAGTCGAGGTCGTCGCGTGTCAGCCAGTCCGGCAATGCGGTGGGTTTGCCCATGCGGCCAATCCAGCCACCGGCGCTGCGCTTGCGATCAGTGATAGTCGCCGGTTCGCGAGGGGAACCCGGTGACAGATACAGTCGGCTGAGCAGGCCTTCAGGGTCCGCATCGTATTCAGCTTCTGCAACGCCGGGCTCTTGGTGATAAAGAACGTAGTAAAAATTGTCGCCATAACTTTCCTGCCAACTCAACAGTGGCGACTGCGCCGGTCGGCCGCTGTACGGCACACTCATGGCGACCAGTGCCGAAAATCGCCCGGGATGCAGCAAGACTGTGTTCCACGCCACAATCGAGCCCCAGTCATGGCCAATAATGATGGCCCTTTCCTCACCAAAGACATCAACCAGACCAACCATGTCTGCGGCAATTTCAGTGATGTTGTAATCCTCGACTGCCGCTGGCGCATCGGTGGCGCCATAGCCGCGCATATCCGGTGCAACGACCCGGTATCCCGCATTGGCAACGGCCACAATCTGATGCCGCCAGGAATACCACGACTCTGGCCAGCCATGCGCCATAATCACCAGCGGGCCGCTGTCACCCATGGTGGCCACGCGCATGCGGATACCGTTGGATTCCACAAAGCGGAAGCTGATGCCATCTATAGGTGAAGTTTCGTTCATAAGAGAGTCTCCTCCCGGCTGCGGGTTATTGGAGTGCGCTTTTGCCCTGTCCGGTGTACAGTCGCGCATCGTATCGTGTTGCTGATCGAGAGTTAACACCCCATGGTGACCCTGTTGGATTTGTTTGGACTTGCATTGTTGGCCGTGCTGCTTAACCACTGGTGGCGTTCGCGTGATGCCAAAGCGTTTGCGCTGTTGTACGCCGCGCAGCGCTGTCAGGAGCTCGACCTGCAATTGCTGGATCAGAGTATTGTGCTGCACAAGATCCGCCTTAAACGCGGGGAGGGCGGCATGCCACAATGGTGGCGCGAATACCGTTTTGAGTTCTCATCAACCGGGGTCGAGCGCTTCCCCGGTTCATTGACCATGTCTGGTTATCGTCTGCTCAGCATCGAGATGGCGTCACATGTCACCTATATGCACTAGTGCGCCGGCAATAGTACATAAATCCGCCCGATGTTGATTATCGGGTGCCGGGCATGATTTCAAACACCGGGTCAAATTCCACCAGCACAGAGGCCAGTTGCTGCAGAACACCGGCATTGCCTGTGACTTCGCCGTTGCCTGCCATCAGTTGACTGGCCAGTGTTGCCTGACCGGCAATCACCGGAATCAGATCGCTGCGATTCATGCGGATAGTGGCGTCAGCATTGTCTGCCTGATAACCGGAAATATGCGTCAGCGTGCTGTTGCTCATCTCGATAATCATGGTCTCGCCGGTATCCGGGCTCACAAAATTAATCACAAATTCTATGCCTTCGGCGCGCTGGCTATCGACGCGCGTGGCAACGGCATCCCACCACTGCGCTGTGGACATCGCGCGCGCCAGGTCAGGGCCTGTACCCCGTGCCGGTCCGGCGGGCGCAACACCCTGGCGCAGCTCCATGGCTGCGGTCAGAAATGCATTGCGCATACTGGAACTTTCGTACTGATAACCCAGCTGTTCAAAGGTGGCTGCCAGTAAGTGACTGGCGGCGGTATTGTCAGGTTCGGCGTACACCAGTTTGTTGAGAATCTCCATGGCAAGGCGGTAATCACCGGCATCAAACAATGCTTGTGCGCGTGGCAGGATAGCGGCTGCACCGCCCATCATCTCCACGTACAGCGGTGCGGAGTCCTCCGGAGACAGTGGCGCCAATGTGGCAGGATTGCCGTCCCAGAAACCGAGGTACCGATTGATCACGCCACGGGAATTGTGGAACTCCGAACCGTGATACTGGCGCACACTCCAGCTTTGCTGCAGGGATTCAGGCACTTTATATACGTTGTGTATCTGATTGATGGTGACACCGCGATTGGCCAGATTTAACACCTGATTGTTCAGGTTGGCGTAGGCGTCGCGCTGATCACGCATGACCTCCTGAATGCGGTCATTGCCCCAGCGCGGCCAGTTGTGCGAGGCAATCATCACCTCAGCGTCTTGTCCAAAGCGGTACAGCGCTTCATTGATTTGTTCTGACCAGGCTAAGGCGTCACGCACCAGCGCGCCGCGCAGGGTGTAAATGTTATGAATGGTGGCAGTAATGTTTTCAGCGGCCCAGAACACTTTCTGCTCGGGAAACCAGGCATTCATTTCCGCCGGCGCTTCAGTACCGGGGGTGTTCTGAAACACGATGGTCACGCCATCAATTACATGTTCTTCAAATGCCTCGCTGACAACAATGGTGGGTGCAATCAGACCGCTGGTGCCACGCGCCAGGGCTTTGCCGATGGCGGAATCCACCTGGCCAAATGGGCCTGCGGGCAGCGGGTTACCATACTGATAAGACGCCCTGCGGCTCATGGCGTTACCCGCATAGACGTTTTCGGAAATGGCTTCTTCCATAAAACCGACAGGGGCATAAATATCGACGTTTCCAGCGATCACTTGCGCTTCATCGACCACACCACGCACGCCGCCAAAGTGATCAATGTGCGAGTGTGAATACACAATGGCGGTCACCGGGCGCTCACCGAGCTGTTCATTGGCAAACTGCAAAGCTGCCTGCGCGGTTTCCAGCGTCAGCAGCACATCAAACAGAATCCAGCCACGCTCGCCACGGATCAATGTCATGTTGGCCAGATCATAACCGCGGATCTGGTAGATAAAGTCTGGCACCACTTCATACAAACCATAGTTCATATTCAGGGTAGCCTGGCGCTGCAGCGACGGGTGGATGCTGTCGTAGTCGGTGCCATCAAGCAGGAAATCGTAACGGCCCATATCCCAGACTACATTGCCGGCGGCTCCCAGAATCTGCCGGTAATCGGGGGCAGCAATAAAACCACGCTGCGATTCTTCGCGGTCGCGTTCATCCTCAAACGGCAAACTGGCGCGCAACGCCTGCTGCGCGGCAACCGTGGCCGGGGACGCGGGTGCGTTTGTGCTCTGAGCTTGCGCGGCGCTGCCGATCGTGGCAAGCAAGAGCACACTCAGGACGCTGGCTGCTGTATGGGAAAGACGCAAGGGCATCGGTCGGGGGTGGCTGCGGCGCTGGGACATGATGATTACCTGTAGGTTTCTGGTCAGGGCAGCAGTAAACCTGATTTGCAGGGGTGCTTCAAGAGCCGCATCAAGAGCCGCATCAACTGACGTTTAACCGGTGCTCTCACAGGCATTGTGTCGGGCAATCGAGCGGACTACTATGTAAGCGAATCGACCACAAGGCGGCACTAACAA
>CANHAR010000102.1 GCA_947458495.1 Gammaproteobacteria bacterium
GATGCTGTCGGCTGGTTTGGCAGCTAGATACTGATGAATCAGATAGGCGGGAACATGACCCTCGAAGACGCTGCCATCCGCTGAGACTGCAGTGTGACAGGAGTGGTAGCGCAGATTAATCCCCAGGCGCAGTTTCTCCTCGGTTAACTCATCGTTATCACGGTGAAGAACGTTGAATGCAAAACCACGTTCCTGTGCATGTTCCTGCCAGATACTGCAGCAACCGCAGGTCGGGCTCGCATACAAATCCATCATCACCGCATCCTGGGCTGATGCAACGGAATCAGTATTGTCGGCAGAACACGATGCCAGAAACATCATGGCAACAATAGAAAATGGTGTGAGCCAATGCCTGCCAAAAAATTGCGATTTACTCATGGGATTTCTCCTGATACGGGTGTGAACATAGACCCTAGAATTTGAGATCTTATTCTAGCCCGGGGACAGGCTCAAAGTGTATATGAGCGCTCCGCACCATGATGATTACTCCGGAGCAGATTTGTTTGTACGGATTGCGCCAATTCTCCGTGCTCATCATCAAAATGCAATCCGAAACCGGCAATACGCCCATCACTGCAATGTGTGGGTGTGGTCCAGCAAACACGGGCGCTGCCAGCGCAAAAACCATTTTCGGCGCCCAGGCGCAAAACCAGAAAAACCGTTTCACCCACGCTTCTTTGCTGAGCGGAGGGAATAAACAAACCTTTGCGCTCCAGAAACGGCATGTAACACGCGGATAACATCTCGGCTGTTGGTATCGCGATTTTGATCAGCGCGGCCGGCGCCCTGTCGACGTTGGTGTTGTTCATACATCAGACATTCCTTGTCCTAATTTGGCAAACTCAATAAATACATATTCCAGTGCCAACAATTCATTGGGATTGGAAGTACCAGTCAGTTGTCGGATAACTGGAAGCAGTTTTTGCTGAAAGGCCAATCGATCTTTGAGTTCAGACACTGCCCCGCGCAGCGATAACTGAACACAATCGTGGGCTATCGCATCCTGCAGTACTTGTATAGCACGCAAAGCGGGTTGAGTAGCGGCCAATTTTGCTACTTCACTTGCAGATACACTGCCCCGCAATAACGCCGGCAAACTCTGTTCCAAAGCAGCACGCCATGCCGGAACGCCCTTTTCATGCAGCTCAAGCGCATACAAAGGTCGGCCCGGCGCCAGCTGCAAAGCAGCCGACAAATGCTGAGGCTCTGCAATACTGTGCGCTGTTAACCAAGCCATGGCTTCCGTATCGCCGGCAGTACCCAGAACCAAGGGCTGACAACGGCTGCGGATTGTCGGCAGCAACGATGCGCCTGGTTCAGCAATCAACATAAACAATGTCTTACCGGGCGGCTCTTCAAGGCTTTTCAACAGAGAATTCGCTGCAGCAGGTGCCATGGCCTCTGCAGGCTCAATTATCACGACCTTGGTCGCCTTCGCTTGATTGGCAGTTTGCTCGACAAACTGTGTGGCACGCCGAACCATATCAATTTTTATCGCTTTGCTGTTTAACTCGGGCGTTAACACCATCACGTCAGGATGGTTTCCGCTGGCATACAACAAACATTGTTTGCAACGACCACAAGGCTTGGATGCCTCTTCGTCGCACATCAGATAGGCACAAAAGGCTTCAGCAAACAGGCGTCGGCCGCTGCCGGACGGCGCAATCAGAATCAGCGCATGCGGTAAGCGATTGGAGTCCACTCTGGACACAAGTTGTGCCCACGCAGACTGATGCCAAGGCAAAACAACAGAGTTCATAGTGGTTGCCTTGTTAACAAGAACGCTTGCAAACCGGCCTTAATCTGGCGCTGCACATCATCCAACGGCTGGCCGGCATCAATAATCAGATATCTGTCCGGATCCTGAACAACCCGCTGCAAGTAAGCAGCTCTGACGCGACGGAAAAAATGCAGCGTTTCCTGTTCAAATCGATCAGGCTCACCACGTTGGCGAGCGCGTTGAAGACCAATCTCAGGTTCTATATCAAGTATCAGCACAAGATCCGGCCTGAGATCACCCTGCACAAGATTCTCGAGATTCCCGATGGTGCTTTTATCCAGCAATCGCCCACCACCTTGATAAGCATAGGTTGCATCGGTAAAGCGGTCACACAGCACCCACTGTCCCGCATCCAGCGCAGGCTTGATTTTCTGCGCCAAATGTTGGGCTCTGGCAGCAAAAATCAGCAACAATTCAGTCAATTCCGCCATGGGTTCAACTCTGGGTTCCAGCAACAGCACGCGAATGCTCTCCGCAAGGTCTGTGCCGCCGGGCTCGCGGGTCATGACGGGTTCAATGCCGTGTTCGTTCAGACACTGTCTGATATACGCAATGTTGGTGGATTTGCCGACACCCTCTGTGCCTTCTATGGTGATAAAACAACCCCGGCCGAGTTGATCTGGCAGACTACTCATTGTTATTCCTCAAATACCTTCGCACCGCTGCATTATGTTCATCCAGTGTATCTGAAAACTGATGACTGCCATCGCCACGCGATACAAAGTACAGGGCTGTTCCGGGATTGGGATTAAGACTGGCTCTGATTGAGTCTCTGCCACTCAGCGCGATCGGTGTCGGAGGCAAGCCATTAATGCGATAAGTATTCCATGGGGTTGTTGTTTCAATGTCAGAACGGCGGATGTTACCCGAATAGCTGTCGCCCATTCCGTAGATTATGGTTGGATCCGATTGCAGGCGCATGCCTTGCTGCAGGCGCCGGACAAACACTCCCGCAATATCCGCCTTCTCTGCCTGATATCCTGACTCCTTTTCGATGATTGAGGCCATGATCAATGCCGCCCAAGGCGATTCGTAAGGCAGGTTCTGCGCTTGCTGACGCCACTCACTTTCCAGAACGTCACGCAGTCGAAGGTGAGCCCGCCGAAGAATGGCTTCGTCGGTTGCGCCACGTGTATAAAAGTACGTGTCCGGAAACAAAGTTCCTTCAAGTGCAGGAAATGGCGACTGCAGCAGAACTAACAGCTCTTCGTCAGTTTTGTCGCGCAAGGTTACGTCAACAGCTTCCTGTGCCCATAGATGCTCAAGCGCCTGACGAGCAGTCCATCCCTCAACCAAGGTGACCGGATACTGCACATTGCGGCCGGACATCAAAAGGCTCAATAGGGACACCGGTGTTAGTCCCGGTGTTAACTCATATTCGCCGGTGCGCATTGATCTGTCGATACCTTGCCAGCGCGCCCACAGCACCAGAACACGCGGCCATCTGAGCACGCCTTCTTGTTCCAGTCGACGCGTCACCTGAGTCAGCGATCGACCAGGCTCTATCATGATGATCATTGGCTGATTCAGTCCAATCGGCGTTTCAAGATAGTTTTTTACAGCACAATAAGCGACCGATGTACAAAGTATGACTGAAATCAGCACAAGCAGAAGCCAGCGGAATACGTTGCGACGCACAAAACTGACCGGTTTATTCAGCATGGTGTGTCAGCCTGTTCAAAGGGGAAAATCATCACTCAGCCACAGCTGCGCCATTCTCGCCATGGTTGTGGCGCGAAACTCATGCGGTTCCTCTCGGTCACCAGCATCAATCAGCCGCAGTATCGGCCAGACTCCAAAAACACTGTTGCACAAAAATGCTTCAGAGCCTTGTGTCAGTTCATGATGCTGAATAGTTCTGACAACGACCTCAACTCCATTAGAAGCAAACAACTCGATCAGCCGGTTGCGCATCACACCATCAACGCCGCAACGACTCAGCTCCGGAGTACAAAGCTGATTTTCAATAACAACAAATACGTTACTGCGGGTACCTTCGATGAGGTTAGAGTCCAAGTCCAGCATTAATCCTTCGCGCACAGTTGGTGTGTGCAAAGCTGCGTCCGATAACTCACGGCTGGCGAGCACCTGATCCAGACGGTTAAGGTGCTTAATGCCTGCTGTAACCGGGTTTACCGAGAGTGGATGACGACAAAATATGACATCAATACCGTTTTTTGAGTTACTTACAATATCGGGGGCAAGCGCATGCCACTGAAACAACACTGTGGGCCGGTTCGGTGAGGGTGGAGAGTATCCGCGCCCGCCAGTGCCCCTGGTGACAATCACTTTAAGGATGCAATCAGTAGATGGTGCCGAGGCAATGATTTCCGGAATCAAGCTGTCAAGGTAATTGCGGTCGAGATCGATATCAAGGACTTCACAACCGGATAGCAGACGTTGGCGATGCGGCTCCCAGAGCAATAGTCGGCCTGAGAAGAACCGGATCGTTTCAAATAGCCCATCGCCATAAAGCAATCCGCGATCTTGACTGGAAACGGTTTCTGAGAAATTCTGACCAGACACTGTTTGCGGAGCCGGGCTCATAGCTCCTCCGTCAAACGAACCGTTTAAAAATCAACGAACCATTAGTTCCGCCAAAACCAAACGAATTACTAAGAACCGCGTTTAGACGGACATTTCTGCTGATGCCTGGCACATAATCAAGATCGCATTGCGGGTCGGGATTATCCAGATTGATTGTAGGCGTAATCACCTGATCGTGAAGTGACATGACACACACGATTGCTTCAACTGCGCCCGCTGCGCCGAGCAAATGCCCCAACATCGATTTTGTTGAACTGACTGGCAGGCTTGCGGCGTATTGACCAAACACCGATTTGATCGCTTGGGTTTCAGCGATGTCTCCGGCAAGCGTCGAGGTGCCATGTGCATTAATATATTGAATATCTTCAGGATTCATGCCGGCACTGAGCAGGGCATTGCGCATGCACGTGGCGGCACCTCTTCCGTTCTCTGAGGGCGAGGTCATATGAAAAGCATCTGCACTCATGCCAAAGCCCGAGAGTTCGGCATAAATTCGTGCGCCGCGTTTACGGGCATGTTCGTACTCTTCCAGCACCATAATTCCCGCACCGTCACTGAGTACAAAACCATCGCGGTCTTTGTCAAAGGGTCGGCTGGCCGCTTGCGGATTGTCATTACGAGTGGAAAGTGCCCTAGCGGCACAAAAACCACCGAGTCCCACCGGAGACGTTGCCATTTCAGCGCCACCTGCCAGCATAAGATCAGCCTGGCCTGCCGAGATCATTTGGGCTGCGAGGCCAATATTATGTGTACCGGTGGTACATGCCGTGGTGACCGCAATGTTGGGCCCCTGCAAGTTATATCGGATAGAGAGTGTTCCGCCCAGCATGTTGATGATGGAGCCGGGAACAAAAAATGGAGAGACCTTTCTGGGCCCACTGACTCTTATAAGCTCAGAGTTAATCTCAATGGCAGTGATTCCGCCGATACCTGAACCTATAGCAGCCCCAAATCTGGCTGGATCAAAACTATTTTCACCATCAAGACCAGCATCTTGCATGGCTTGGGCTCCTGCCGCTACGCCATATAAAATGAACACATCCATGCGCTTGGCATCTTTAGCCGGCATGTACGGTTCAATGTCAAAATTCTTTATGGATCCGCCAAAGCGGGTGCTGAAAGCAGAAGTATCAAATTGCTCAAGAATATTGATACCGCTTTGAGCCTCTTTAAGGGCATTCCACGTCGTCTTGACAGCATTTCCCAATGGAGAAATCATGCCCAGACCGGTTATCACTACTCGCCTGCCATTCAACGCGCATCTCTCCACAGAATAAACAAAAGCTACCCCAAGTAACTGCCCGGAGTAGCTTCTATTCGTAAAAATCCTATAAGCGGAATGCTGTTACAGGTGCTGGTTAATGTAGTCTATGGCCAGCTGTACTGTGGTGATTTTTTCAGCGTCTTCGTCTGGAATTTCAGTCTCAAACTCTTCTTCCAGAGCCATGACCAATTCAACCGTGTCCAAAGAATCAGCGCCGAGATCTTCAACGAATGAAGATGACAGTTTTACATCTTCTTCTTTAACGCCAAGCTGCTCGCAGACAATTTTCTTCACTCGTTCTTCAATGCTGCTCATAACTCTTATTAGCTCCTAGTACCAATGTTTGTCACACATTCCGATTAATTGGTTATTATATTTGAACTGCCAGATTAATCTGAAATGCAAGTTTACATGTATTTTGTAGCGCTTGTAATCTTTAACTGGAAAATAAATATCTTGACCGGTAAAATACATTTATATTTCAATATTTTAAGGCATTTTTCTCACGTCAATTTAGATAAAATTACGCGCGATTATGAAAGTTTCACGCCATGTACATGCCACCATTAACGTGTATCGTTTCGCCAGTTATATATGCTCCGGCATCTGATGCAAGAAAACCCGCAACCGCGCCGATTTCCTCAGGTTTTCCAAATCTCGCCAGTGGGATTTGTAATAGCATGGCTTCAACCTGCTTTTCAGTCAGTGTTCGAGTCATATCCGTATCAATAAATCCCGGTGCTATCGCATTTACTGTAATTCCACGCGACCCGATTTCGCGTGCCAAAGACCTTGAAAATCCCTCAACGGCAGCCTTGGACGCTGCATAGTTTGTTTGTCCCGGGTTTCCGCTTGAGGCAACTACCGAACTGATGTTGATAATTCGCCCCCACCGCGCCTTGGTCATTATCTTGACTGAGCTACGGCAGATTCGATAAAGGGATGTCAGATTAGTGTTCATGACACTTTCCCACTCGTCTGCCTTCATGCGCATCAACAGATTATCGCGGGTGATTCCGGCGTTGTTGACCAGAATCAACGGAGCAGCACCAAACTCCTGTTCAATACGCGCCAACACTGAATCAACTGCTTCGGTAGAACCCACATCCAGACAAAAGCCTGAGCCTTTGATTGCAGATTTGGCAAAAAAATCCGTTATCGCTTTTGCACCGTCTTCGCTGGTGGAAGTACCGGCTACTGTGGCACCCATTTTTCCCAGTTCCAACGCAATAGCACGACCAATCCCTCTGCTTGCACCTGTCACCAACGCTACTTTTCCGGTCAAACTCATTGTCAGCAAACTCCTGATTAAAGTGTCATTTAACAGATCTTTTTATTGGTACTAAACACGATTACTGATGTGGGACAAGGCATCAGAAAGGGCCTCAGGTGACTCTGCACTGAAGACCTCAATCTCTGGATGCACACGCTTGATCAAGCCACAAAGCACCTTACCGGGGCCACATTCTAGAATTTTGCCAACGCCGAAGTCGCGCATGCAATAAATGCTGTCGACCCATTGCACGGGCATATACAACTGTTTAAGCAGATTTTCTCGTATATCGATTGGCTCTTTGGTTGCACGGCCATGAATGTTCTGCACAACAGGAATCGATGGTCGTTTAAACTCAACCAGCGCGAGATCGGCAGCAAGCTGATCAGCGGCCGGTTTCATCAATGCGCAGTGAGAAGGCACACTGACATTGAGAGGCAATGCTCTTTTGGCGCCAGCTTCCTTCAAGGCTGACATGGCGCGCTCAACGGCAAGCTTGTCGCCGGCTATCACGGTTTGACCGGGCGAGTTAAAGTTCGCCGCTGAAACCACTCTATCTCCCGCAACTGACTTACAGATATCATCGATTCTTTGATCGTCCATACCGATGATGGCTGCCATTGCCCCCGTGCCGGAAGGAACAGCTTGCTGCATGTAAAGGCCACGCTGACGAACAAGTTGCACCGCATCACCAAGACCTAGCACCCCCGCGCAGACCAGAGCGGAATACTCTCCCAGACTATGGCCTGCAAGCATTTCGGGTAGCGGCCCATGCTGTTGCTCCCATATCCGCCATACCGCAATCGATGAGACCAGCAGCGCTGGTTGAGTGATGTGTGTCTGGTCCAGCAATCCATCGGGATTGGACTGGACGATGTCCCACAAATCCATGCCAAGCACGTCAGATGCCTCAGCAAAAGTCTCCTCTACCAACGGATATAGCAATGCCAGTTCGCTGAGCATGCCCATCTTCTGAGAACCCTGACCCGGAAATACAAACCCAATTTTTTGCATAACTTGCTCTCATTCTGTTTCAGGAAAATTATGCTACATCGACTGTTTTTTGCATCCGTGCAGCAATCAATTGTGGAACATTAAGTGCCAATTGTTGGAACGCATGCTCTATGGCCTGCTCAAAACCTGCCCAGTCAGAGTTACCATGGCTCTTTACAATGACACCCTGAATCCCGATCAACGTGGCACCATTATATTTTGATGGGTTAAGCACGCGACGCACATCTCGAAAAAATGGTTTCATACAAAAACCGAATGCGCGGTAGTACCATCTCCTTCGAATGCTTTGATGCATAAGATTCTCGATGACCTTTACAGCGCCTGCGCTGGCCTTGATGGTAATGTTGCCGGTAAACCCGTCACATACGATCACATCAGCGATCCCATCAAAAATCTGATTCGCTTCAACAAAACCAACGTAGTCAAAATCATTACAAGCATCAAGTAATGTTGCAGCCTCACGAATTACCGGTGTCCCTTTATGAGCCTCAGAACCGATATTCAGCAGCGCTACGCGCGCGCGCGGTTTACCAGAAAGGGCACCGATCAGCACACTACCCATGATTGCGAATTGGAACAACTGATTGGTGGTGGTCTCGATATTGGCACCCACATCAAGAAGATAGGTAAATCCGCTTGCCCGCGACCCTGGAAGTATGGCGATCATGGCAGGCTTTTCAATACCCTGAATATTTTTTAAAAGGTGACGGGATGCGAGCATCAAAGCGCCGGAGTTGCCGGCACTGATGCACGCTTGTGCAGTTTCGGATCGTACTTGTTCAATAGCAAGAAATAGCGACGATTCGCGGCCACTTCGAAGGATGTTATCCGGCCGCAAGGTATCAGCAAATACTACAGAGGTATGAAGAATTTGGATTCGGCAAAGCTCCGATCGCGATAAACCCTTGAGGTAAATCTTGATCTGAGACTCATCACCCACTAGCAACAATGTGACAGAAAGATTACGGCACAAAATAGACAAGCAGGCCGGCATCGTCACTGCGGGGCCGGAATCCCCCCCCATGACATCAATGGCGATGCACCGGGCGTCAGTCAAATTTATTCGTCACCAAGATTCAGAACTTTTTTGCCTTTGTAAAAACCATCAGCAGTAATGTGATGGCGGCGATGAACTTCACCAGTGGTTTTGTCAACTGACAACGTTGGACCAGTCAATGCATCATGACTTCTGCGCTGGTCGCGACGAGCGCGGGATTTTTTGTTCTGTTGAACGGC
>CANHAR010000103.1 GCA_947458495.1 Gammaproteobacteria bacterium
ACAAATGCCCCCCATCCAGCACCGGAATTGGCAATAAATTCATCACACCAAGACTGATACTCAGAATTGCCAGAAAACCCAGATAAACTTCCAGACCATAACTGGCTGTTTCACCGGCGACCTGAGCAATAGTGATTGGTCCGTTGATATTCTTGACAGAGATCAGTCCGATCACCATTTTCTGAATTGATTCCAGCACAAACACTGACTTGTCCCAGGTTTCCTGCAACGCAGGTACCACGGCACTGATCGGGTTAAAACTGACCTCACGGCGCTGATCTGCGGGCATACTGGCATACACGTCAAACGGCGCGACACTGGCGCCGATGACGCCTGTCAGCGATCCATCCTCAGCGCGATTGCCAGCCGGAGTCAGGGTCAGCTGTTGCCGCTCCGCACTTACCGCTCGTTCGACAACAACTTCCAGAGGCAGTTCCGGACTGGCGCGCACAATACTGACCCATTGCACCCAGCCCGATATATCTTGTCCATCGGCGCTGATGATCCTGTCGCCACTCATCAGACCAGCTTGCTCTGCAGCGCCCCCCTGCCACAATCGTGTCCAGCACCGGCGGAATATCAAACTGCACAATACCCAGCGAACCCAGAGGATCAGGCGCCGCGCTGGAGGACTGCCAGCTGTTCAGGGGGATGGTGTATTCACGGGTATCCAGTTGTCCTGCAGGGATGGCCGTAATCTGCAGTTGACCGGTCTCTCCCAGGCGATCGAGCATTGCCATGGTGACGTGCTGCCACAGCGTGGTGTCATTACCATCAACAGAAACAATTTCATCACCCGCGCGCAACCCCACCTGCCAAGCGGGTGATTCCGGCAGAATACTGCCAATCACTGGTGCCACACCACGCTGCCCGTAGGTGATGTTGATCAGCCAGAACACCAGAATTGCCAATAGAAAATTAGCCAGCGGACCGGCCGCTACAATCGCAAAGCGCTGCCACAACGGTTTATAGTTGAATGACATATGACGTTCGTCATCGTGGATGTCATTGCCAGCGTCGGTACGGGTATCGTCCTGACCCAGCATTTTGACGTAACCGCCGAGAGGAATGGGTGCGATGACGTATTCACAACCGTCTTTGCCAACCCAGGTTTTGACAGCTTTGCCAAATCCTATGGAGAAGCGCAGCACTTTCACGCCACAGCGACGTGCCACCCAGAAGTGACCAAATTCATGAATAGTAACGAGGATGCCCAGGGTGACGATCAGGGCCAAGATATTTACAACCAAGGTCTGCAACATAAATCCTGTCCAGTACTACTGCGGAAAATGCCCCCGGCGACAACCGGTTGCCCTCTTACCAGAAACCACCACCGTTGCTCTGGAGCAGAAAATCCAGTGCCTAAGCTGTTTTCAAGCGACTACGCGCAGCCACCAACTCGCTGGCGATTACCCGGGCTTGCCCGTCAACTGCCTGAATCATAGCGATAGACAACGGCTGGCGACAAGTTATTTGCGCCAGGGTGCCTGAAATCACCCCCGTAATCTCGGTAAAGCGGATCTGTCCGTCAAGAAACGCCGCAACTGCGATTTCGTTGGCAGCATTCAGAATACATGGGGAGTAGCCACCCTGGCTTGCAGCCTCAATGCCCAAGGCCAACGCCGGAAATCGCTCAAGGTCCGGCGCCATAAACTGCAGATCCGGACTCTTTACCAGATCCAGAAAACTGGCGCCGGAATCCATGCGCTCAGGCCAGGCCAATGCATGAGCGATCGGCACACGCATGTCAGGGCTACCCAGCTGGGCGAGCACTGAACCATCACGGTATTCAACCATGGAATGCACAATACTCTGCGGATGTATCAATACATCCACCTGTGATGGCGACAAATCGAACAGGACACAGGCCTCAATAAACTCCAGACCTTTATTCATCATCGTTGCCGAATCTACAGAAATTTTGCGACCCATTGACCAATTCGGATGCTTACAAGCCTGAGCCGGAGTGACCCACTCAAGCTCGGACAGCGGAGTCTTTAAAAACGGGCCGCCTGAAGCAGTTAACACCACGCGCCGAACACCCTGCTCGGCCAAGCGGCCACGCCGCTGCTGTGCTGACAAAGGCAAACACTGAAAAATAGCGTTGTGTTCACTGTCAATAGGCAATACAACAGCGCCACTGTCATCTGCTGCTTTCATAAACAAAGCACCGGCGGTGACCAGCGCTTCCTTGTTGGCCAGTAACACTTTTTTGCCGCTGGAGACCGCCGCAAGTGCCGGCGGCAATCCGGCCGCGCCAACAATTGCTGCCATCACTGTGTCAACATCGGGTGACGATGCGATATCGCATAAGGCTTGTGACCCGCAACGCACTGCGGTATCGCTGCCCGCCTGTTTCAACTGCTTGCGCAGCAGATCCGCGTGCTGCTCTTCGAGTATCACTGCCACACGCGGCTTGAAGCGCAAACACTGTTCAAACAGCAACTCAGCATTGCTGCCTGCGCTTAGGGCGTAAACGGACAGTTGCGGGTAGCGGGAAATCACATCCAGCGTGCTGGTGCCAACAGACCCGGTGGAACCCAATACCGAAATGCACTGCGCCTGGACATGGGATGTTTCAGTCATTGTCAAAGCACCGCCAAACCCTGGCTTAGTACCAACAAGGCCAGAACATAAATAGGTGTGGCTGCCATCAGACTGTCGATGCGATCAAGAAAACCGCCATGACCGGGCAGCAGTCGCCCGCTGTCCTTCACACCTCGATGGCGCTTCAGCATGCTTTCAAACAAGTCACCAACCACTGAAAACACCGCCATCAACATGGCGGCAGCCAATAACAGAATCCATAAATCCACCGACAACGGCTGATATCGGGTGTGTACCCACCACAGAATCAGTGTGGCCAAGGCAGCACAGCTCGCCATGCCACCCCAGAACCCGGCCCATGACTTCTTAGGACTCAGTGCCAAAGCCAGTTTTTTGTTACCCCAGGCCCGACCGCTGAAATAGGCACCAATATCTACGATACTGACCAGCCCGATCAGGATAAACACCAGCATGCCTGTCGGATCGAGCACCTTCAGATAAAACAGGCCTATCCAGGTCGGCAGCAGACAGACAATGCCCATCGCTCCCAATTTCCAAGTCGCTTCCCAGTATTGCTGACCAGCCGGATACACGCTGATCGCCAGAAACACCATAAACCAAAATATGATCGCCAGCGCACTGACAACTGCTACGCCGATGGCAGAAGGCACCGCACCTGGAAACACCAGCATAATCAGCACAGGCACAACAATGGTGGTGACAAAAAGTATCCAAAGCGCTTTGTCTCTGGAGCGGTTAAGGCCCATCAGCTCTGCCCACTCCATCAGTGCAGGCAACATGATTAGACTGAGAAAACCTGCATACCAAGTTGGAGAGAGCCAAGCTGTACCAGCATATAACACCAGTAACATGACCAGGGCTGTCACCACACGCTGGCGCAGCAACTTAGGCACCCAATCCGGATAACACGCGAGGCAAAGTCGCTGTGTATGACACCGTCAATTCGTCACTTTCAGAGTGCCCGCCATAACGACGCTTGCGTTGACTGAAATCATCCAGTGCCAGTTGCAATTCGGCGTTGTTGAAGTCAGGCCAGTAGCAGTCGGTAAAGTACAGCTCTGTATAGGCCATTTGCCAAAGCAGGAAGTTGCTGATGCGCCGCTCGCCTCCGGTTCTGATACACAGATCTGGCGAAGGTGCCTGACCAAGGCTGATGGTTTGCCGAACGTGGTCAGTAGTAATATCCGCGGCGTCGATCAGACCAGCCTGCACGTCCAGGACGATGGCACGACATGCCTGAGCGATGTCCCATTGCCCACCGTAATCGGCAGCCACGGTAACCACCATGCCGGTGTTATTGCGGGTCAACTGCTCGACTTCAACCATATTTTTAAGCAGGCGCGGGGCAAAGCTGGCACGATTGCCGATGAACTGCAGGCGCACATTGCGCTCGTGCATCTGACGAATTTCTTTGCGCTTTAAGACACTGAGAAACAAAGCCATCAAGCCTTTGACTTCTTTGTTGGGACGCAGCCAGTTCTCGCTGCTGAAGGCAAACAGTGTCAGATATTCGATGTTCCTATCGGCGCAGGAGAATACCAATTCGCGCGCTGCTTCCGCACCCGCCCGATGCCCGGCACTGCCGCCAAGGCCATGGATTTTAGCCCAGCGATTGTTGCCATCCATGATCACCGCTACATGGCGGGGTTGGTTGCTCTGCTGTTTATTGCGGTCCTTGTCGGGCACCGTTTGTCCTTCTGAAATTCAGTGTTTTCTGGGATAACTCTGGCCGGATGACGCAGGCCAGTCGGCTTTAACCGGCAAGAATCAGATGGACAACAGATCCTTTTCCTTGACGCCGAAAGCAACGTCAACAGCAGCAATGAATTTATCCGTCAATTTTTGAATACGCTCTTCAGCGCGACGCTGATCATCCTCACTGATTTCCTTATTCTTGAGCAGATCCTTGATATGCGCATTGGCATCGCGTCGAATATTACGAATCGCCACCCGTGCACCCTCTGCTTCGTTTTTAGCTTGTTTTGTGTACTCGCGGCGGGTCTCTTCAGTCAATGCCGGCATCGGCAAACGAATACTTTCGCCGTTATTGGAGGGATTCAGACCCAGATCTGCTCTCAGAATGGCCTTTTCAACCTCGGTAATCAACTTGCGCTCCCAGGGCGCAATCACCAGCAGACGGCCTTCTTCAACGGTGATGTTGGCCAATTGGCTAAGCGGGGTGTCAGAGCCATAATAAGACACCATCACGCTGTCAAGCAGACTTGGGTGAGCGCGGCCGGTACGAATTTTATTAAATGCGATTTCCAGAGAGTGCAGGGACTTTTCCATGCGCTCATTGGCATCTTTTATGGTTTGTTCGATCATGGTAATCCCCTGTTAATTCTTATTCACAATGCCGCAGTTACGGACGCGAAACTCCGATCAAGGTTCCGTCAGTCAACCCCATGACATTGTTAAGTAATGAACCCGGTTTCTGCATATTAAACACACACACGGGAATATCGTGATCGCGCACAAGACAGATGGCGGTCAGATCCATTACACCAAGTTTACGGTCCAGCACTTCGTCGTAAGTCAGATAATCGTATTTGACGGCGTCCGGCACCTTCATCGGGTCGGCGGAGTATACACCATCAACTTTGGTTGCTTTCAGAATGAGTTCAGCATCTATTTCGATACCGCGCAGGCAGGCTGCAGAGTCTGTGGTAAAAAACGGATTGCCGGTACCTGCCGCAAAAATCACTACATCCCCGTTGCGGATGTGACGAATGGCTGCGCGACGATCGTAGTGCTCGACTACACCACTCATAGGAATGGCAGACATTACCCGGGTGCTGATACCTGCACGTTCCATTGCATCACGCATGGCAAGGGCGTTCATCACAGTAGCGAGCATACCCATGTGATCCCCGGTCACCCGTTCCATGCCGGCTGCGTTTAAAGCAGCACCGCGGAACAGATTGCCACCACCAATCACCATGCCGATCTGGATTCCAAGCCCTACCAGTTGACCGACTTCAACGGCCATACGATCGAGCACTTTCGGGTCGATACCAAAATCGGCTTCGCCCATCAGCGCCTCACCGCTCAGCTTTAATAGTATGCGTTTATACTTTTTCTCAGCTTTAGGCATGATGATCCCGCTTGACAAATCTGGTTATAAACAGAGTGCTTTTACAGCTTATCTGAACTAAAGTGACGCGTCACACAGATTGACACGTCACTCCCGATGCTCATCGCAACAATCAATGCTTGGCAGCAGCAGCCTGAGCTTTGACTTCTTCTGCAAAATCAACCACTTCTTTCTCGATTCCTTCGCCTACTTCATAACGTACAAAACTCACCACATCAGCACCAGCCTTTTTCAGCAGCGCAGTGATGGTCAGCTCAGGATCCTTCACAAACTGCTGCTCGAGCAATGACACTTCGGCAACGTACTTACGTACACGACCTTCGACCATTTTTGCAACGATGTCTGCGGGTTTGCCACTTTCAGCTGCTTGTGCAGTGTAAATCTCACGCTCTTTGTCCAGCAACACCTGGGACAGATCGGCAGAGCGAACAACTAGAGGGTTAGCGGCTGCAATGTGCATGGCGATATCACGCGCCAGTACCGCGTCGCCTCCTTTCAAAGCGACAACCACGGAGATGCGGTTATTGCTGTGCACGTAACTGCCAGCGACACCATCAGGGGCATCAACAATCTGAATGCGACGCACACTGATATTCTCACCAATCTTCTGCACCAGCGCTTCACGCGCTGATTCCAGCTCACCGGCCATCAACGCTTCAACGGATGACTGTTTGCTGGCAAATGCCTTGTCCACGATGTTGTTAGCAAAACCAAGGAAGTTCTGGTCACGGGCAACAAAGTCAGTCTCACTGTTAATTTCCACCATCATGGCGTAGCTGCCATCTTCTGCAACACGCGACATCACCACGCCTTCAGCTGCAGTACGACCGGCTTTTTTTGCTGCCTTCAGGCCACTGGCCTTACGCAGATCTTCGATGGCCTTTTCCAGATCACCATTAGATTCAACCAGCGCTTTTTTACAGTCCATCATGCCCAGACCCGTGCGCTCACGCAATTCCTTAACCATACCTGCGGTAATTTCTGCCATGCTAAATAGCCTCTTTAATAGCTCTGAAAATTTGAATTCCTGAATTAAAGCCGGCGCACATCCAGCACCTTTTAATTCGGCCATATAAAAATTCTTGTTAAAAAAAAGGGGCTAAGCCCCTTTTTTGACATTCTTGTGTACAAACTTATCCACAACGATCGCTTGCAAATGATCATTTCGATCAGCAAGCCCGGGATGCCGGGGAGGCACCCCGGTCCTGTCAGGCAGACGCCTCGGCAGTACCAACAGCGTCTGCTGCAACCGGTGCATCAACCACTTCCACGAACTCGCTGTCATTGACCAGGTTGCCTGTTGAGCGACCAGCGATGCAAGCGTCAGCAATCGCTGACGCGTACAGCTCAATTGCGCGCATAGCGTCGTCGTTGCCAGGAATCGGATAGTCAACGCCATCGGGATTGGAGTTGGTATCAACAACACCTATCACCGGAATTCGCAGGCTGTTAGCTTCAGTAATAGAGATCCGCTCATGATCCACATCGATCACAAACAGCGCATCCGGCAAACCAGCCATATCCTTGATTCCGCCGATACTGCGCTCGAGCTTCTCTTTGGCGCGACGACGCATCAGTGCTTCTTTCTTGGTCAGACGATCCAGCGTGCCATCAGTTTCCTGGGCTTCCAGATCGCGCAGACGTTTGATAGAACCCCGAATGGTTTTGTAGTTGGTCAGCATGCCACCCAACCAGCGGTGGTCAACGTAAGGCATACCGCAACGCTCGGCTTGCGCCTTGATCACAGGGCCTGCCGCACGCTTGGTGCCAACAAACAGAATTTTTTTGTTGCGAGCAGCCAAACTTTGTGCAGCTGCCAGAGCTTCGTTCATCGCAGGAACGGTATGTTCCAGGTTGATGATGTGGATCTTGTTACGTGCGCCGAAGATGAACTGCTTCATCTTGGGATTCCAGTAACGGGTCTGGTGTCCGAAGTGGACGCCAGCTTTAAGCATGTCTTTCATTGACACAGTAGTCATATAAATTACCTTGGCTATTTTCCGGGTTAGGCCTCCATACATCCCATGTCCCAACTGCATTTCAGCAGCACCCAGGGTACATGTGTCGACGTATGTGTGACGTTATATCGGTGACAGGCAGTCACCGGTCTATTGAGCGGGCGGATTTATACCACAACGCTCACAATCTTTGCCAGTTAAAAAGTCTTTTAGCAAACCCATCCGGCGAGCAGAACCCCAAAAAAAATGCCTCTGTGCGAGATGACAGCAGACATCAGGCACAGAGGCTAACACTGACTACTGACGGGTAGGAGAGCGAGGTCAGTCTTACTCCGCCGCCACAGGGAGGGGACGAGCTACTGGGGACACCAGTTCAGTAGTATCCGGCGCTGCCTGCTGACATAAGCAGACGACACGGGATGATGATCAAAAGGATTGGGTACAGCAGGGATAGATGAATGATAGCTAGCCAAGCGGTTGTGCGTTGGCCGAGCACTAGCGATTTTCTTTAAAAGGCAAAATAAGCCCGTGGTTGTTCCTTTCATTTTTCTCACTCCGCATCTGTTGTTTTTGTGTCGGAGATTCCTAGAACGTCTTCCGCGTTCTGATTGCGAACCAAAACCTTGCCACTAAGCCTAAAAAATTTACCCTCGTTGCGCTATCAGTCATGAATTGATGGGAACCGTGAATTGGTTCACAATCTGGTATGAGTGTTTTTACCCAATCCCAACAGGCTTGTCTATCCTTATGAATAAATTCATTTTTGTCGATCAGGTGCTCGGTATTGCAAGATACTGCAAAACGCGATTACTGTTCGCCGCGCTGATAATGGCCTCAGGAGGCCAAACGAGCCTGGCGCAAACAGCCCCCGCACCCGAAGGACATGCGGTGATAACCATATATCATCATGTTTCCGATACAACACCCCGCTCCACGAGCCTGACTGCCGAGGAGCTGCGCATTCAGATGGAGTACCTGCGCGACAACCATTTTGAAGTCTGGCCTCTGGATCGACTGATCAACGCACTGCAGAACAAAGATCCCCTGCCTGAACGCACGGCAGCCCTGACCTTCGATGATGCCTATATTTCAATCTACGATACCGGCTGGCCGCTGCTTAAGGAATTTGGTTTTCCGATGACCTTGTTTGTCACAACACAACCGGTCAATGACAACCAACGTGGTTATATGACCTGGGATCAGATCCGTGAGATGTCCGACGCTGGCGTTATTATTGCTAACCACATGGTGAATCACCCGCACATGGTGGACGCGCTGCCCGGCGAAACCAATGCTGAAAGGCTTGCCAGACTTCGTGTTGAGTTGCTGGAGGCCCAGACTCGAATCAAGACAGAAACGGGCCAAGATCACAAAATCATGGCTTATCCTTACGGCGAGTTTGATGATGACATCACGGCCATGATTGCAGAGATGGGCTTTGTGGCTTTGGCGCAGAATTCCGGTGCCGTAGGATATTACTCTGAC
>CANHAR010000104.1 GCA_947458495.1 Gammaproteobacteria bacterium
CAGTACTGGCCGCGCGTTGTATTCGTTTCAGCGGCCTGCCTATAATCCGGTCGACGGTTCTGCAGGCTGCCATATCAGGTATGCGTATGAACGACCGACCAACAAAAATGCTCTTCGGTGTCATGCGCAGGCCGTTGCTCTGGGGCTTGCTCGCATCGCTTTTGTTGCATGTGCCGGTGTTGGCGTTGCTGGCCGGTGATTGGTGGAACAGCCCCTCAGAACCTGAAACTGCGCTGGTTGAGATTGCATTGCAGTCTGCTGCTGTCCCCGCGCAGGAATCCGGCGTTATCGCTGTTCCGGAACAGTTGCCTGCTGCGCTGTCTCCTGACATGGTTGTTGAATCTGCGCCCTTGCCTCCGCCTGTGCCCCCTGCGTTACCTGTACAGCACGTTGCTACCGTTAACGACACCGTGATTGTGCATACACCCGTTGACTCAGCCGCACCCCAGTTCATACCTCAACCCTTGCCTAAGTTTGTACCGCAGCCTTTACCGCAACCTGATCTGCCCACCGTGCAGATGGCCGCCAACGAAGTTGACGCCATGCGCGAAGTCATAGACAGATTATTGCTTCAACTAAATGAACATGACCTGAATGAGCGAACTGACCCTGCGGGTACTGCGAGCATCGCGACACTTGACCCGGTTCCGCTGGGACTGTTGGCAGGTGACCATGTGGAAACCAGTTTTCAACAGGCCACCGGCTTGACCAGCCTCGCTGAGGTCAATGTGGTCATCACCCGCCAGATTGATGGTCAGCCGCATCAGATGAGAATCCGCCTCCAGGAGCGCGCGTTGTCGCACTACGCCAAGTTTGTTAATCGCTGGGACAGCAATGTCACCCTGGGTGATGACAGGGTTGACGGTCGTTTTCACGCTAATTCCGAAGTCAATTTTGAGTCCTTCGCCAACCCGCGTTCACAGTTTAACGGCGAGGTCACCATCGCGCGGCGACAAGCGCTAACACGCCGGGTGCGTGAGTCAAGCATGTTTGCGGCCGGCGTTCGCACCGGCACCGGGCGCATTGCCTTGCCTCAAACAGCCTTTCCGTCCCATTGGCTGGAGTCCGGCGCTGACGTATTAACACTCAGCGAAGATACCCGTCTGGATTTTCAGGGTGCTGCTGGTATTGTCTGGACGGACATCAACAACGGAGAGCAGGGGCGTGTGCTGGTGCCGGAGGCAGGCTTGATCATTGCCGGCACTGATCGTGCGCGTTTTGAGTTATCGGGTGACATTGCCGGACGGGTATTGGTGTACTCGCCGCAGCGACAGATGATTACAGGGAGTCTGGAGTATGTGGATGCCTCGCAGGATTCCGCTGACTATTTGGCGCTGATCAGTGATGGCAGCATAGAGGTAGCCAGTGCCACCGTCACCGGCCCCGGCGATCTGCGCATCAACGCCGCCCTGTTTGCCCGCGATCGTTTCAGCGTGAGGCGTTTCAGTGATCGCCATCAGGGTGTGCTGTACGTTTACGGCTCGTTAATAGCCGGTTCAGTGTCGGCAACCGAGCCGCGCTACAGCACGCACATTGAGCACGATCCACGTTTCGAGCATAACAGGCCGCCCGCATTTCCCGGGACTGGTTTGTTTGATGTGCGTGACTGGGAGCAACACTGGATTGCCATCAGCGACCTTGACGCGCCGACTGCAGACGTTGCTGACAGCGTTCCGGTGTTGCAACCGTGATCACACAGACTTCCAGAATCGCAATTGCCTCGTCGCGCTCTTCATCAAACCAGTGCTGTTCAGCCTGATTGAGGTAAGCGGATTGCAGATTGTTCTCAAATACCTGCCCGTTGCTGGTCTGCAGCCTACGTGCCAGGTATTCCTCATAGATAAAAATTGCACCCGGCCAGTCGCGTTGTGCCCAATGTTGCTGCCCCAGTCGCATGTAAAACTGTTCAAGCGTGTTGATGCAAAAGACGGAGTCCGCGCAATCATCCGGAAACCGCGCAATCAGATTGCGGGCTTCACTCATGGCGTTAGTCTCCAGCAGATTGGTAACCTGCACTCCGAGCGCACGATAGGACAGATCGCGTATCAGTTGCTGATTCAGTGCGGCGCTGTTGGCCTGGCTTAACACATAAAATGCCAGTTGCTGACCTTGTCCGGCCAGTAGCTGAACCGATCCCAGGCTCTCTACTACAACCTCGCTCGGGCTCGTTTCTGCAACCTCGCTCTGGCTCTCTTCTTCAACAAGCCGGAACAGCCATTCGGCGCGTTCGGCCTGCAACAAAAGCAGTGGTACTGCAGTGACCGCATCGCTGAAAAGATCAATTGTTGTCCGGCTGTCAAAACTGCTGAGCAATGGGTTAATTCGCGACATCAGTGCGTCAAGCGAAACCATGTCATTTTGCCGTCTGAGGAAATCGGCTTCGCGGTAGTAGTAAACCAGTCGATTGTGCTGAGCGTCTGCCTCGTCGGCCTGCATGACGCCGCGGAGCTCCGCCAGTCGCATGCGGTCTGCGTAGTGCATGCGGGTTTCCGTGGTGTGTTGGCTCCACATGCTTTCGTAACCCAGTCCTGGAGCGCTGACCACACGACGCTGTTCATAGTCTGCAAAACTGGGCACCACCAACCGGCGCGACGCAAACCAGTCGCCCGCCTGGCGAATAAAAAATGCCTGGTCTCTGACCACATCGAAGCCATCCGCCGCGGTGGTTTCTACGTCGGCGACATGGCCATCAGGCAGGGTGATCTGCACATAAGCGTGTGATGGCATGATCACGCCTGCGCTGGTCAACCCGGCAGTTTCCGCAAGCACCAGATACAACAAAGCGGAGCTGATACAGTTATAGACGCCGCTGCGAAGCAGTTCGCTCAGCCGGCTTTGGTCAGCATCGTATCCGGCCAGCGGAGCTCGTTGATCTGCGTTCAGAAAATGTCTGTGCATTCTGCGCAATAATTCAGCACCGCGCTCGCGCTCATCACCGATGCGCAGCACATCGCTATGCTGCGCAAAGAAGTCGTCTATCTGTGATTGAAAGGCTTGCGCCTGTTGCGCGGATCGGATATCACCTGAAGCTAACAGATACAGTTCCAACAGATCATTTGCAGGCGCCGATGTCTGATGAGCAAAGCGCTGTATGAGTGCATGTTCAAAGTCAGTCAGCGCAGTCCACGTTGGCTGCCCGGGCGCCGCAAAACCGGAACGTTCCACACTGCTTTCGTCCGACAGAGACACAAGCGTCATCGGCGCATCAGTCATCGTAAACGATGAAACGGGTTCTGCACTCTGAGCCCACTCAGCACTTTGCGCCCACACCGGTGCATGAAATGTCAGCAGGCCAGACAGAACAATCGACATCTGACACAAAGGTAAATTAAGCAGGAGTTTGCCTGTTTTAAATTTCGAGCGTCGATATTGACCGGTCACAATGACACCAACAAATCACCGTCAGCTAATAACGAAACGATCATGCTGTAACACTAAGCTAATGTTACTTCATCTTCCCCGCACTCAAAATTTCCGTCAGCGCCGCCACAGCACCACCAATATTAGACAACTCTGCAGGCACAATCATGGTGTTGTTCAGTTTGGCCAGATTGCCAAACTCTTTGACGTATTGTTCGGCCACACGCAGACTGACTGCGTCTTTGCCGCCGGGCTCCTGAATCGCCGCAGCGATAAGTCGCAGGCCCGTGGCGGTCGCTTCGGCAATCAGTTCGATCTCGCGGGCACGGCCTTCAGCTTCGTTGATCTGACGCATTTTGTCGCCTTCAGACAGGTTGATGACTTCCTGCTTCTGGCCTTCAGAGACGTTAATCATTGCCTGACGCTCGCCCTCTGATTTGGCGATGGCCGCACGACGCTCACGCTCGGCACGCATCTGCTGCTCAAGTGCATCTTTAATGCTGGCGGGTAGTTCAATGTCGGATATCTCGTAACGCAGTACCTTGATGCCCCATGGCGTTGCGGCTTCGTCCAGCGCATTGACCACGTCTTCGTTGATCTTGGCTCGCTCTTCAAATGTTTTATCGAGATCTGTCTGCCCTATCACCGAGCGCATGGTGGTTTGTGCCAATTGGCTGGCGGCATAACGATAATTATTGATGCCATAACTGGCTTTGTGCGCGTCTACCACTTGCATATACAGCACACCGTTAATACCCACCTGGATGTTATCGCGGGTCACGCAGGTCTGGCGTTCTACGTCGATGACTTCTTCTTTGAGGGTGTGCTGATAAGCAACTTTGTCGATAAACGGAATCAGGATATGGAAACCGGAATCCAGCGTGCGCGAGTATTTGCCCAGTCGTTCAACCACAAAATTGGAACGCTGCGGAACAACCCGGGCGGTCTTGGCGACGGTGATGACAGCAATAATCGCAAATCCAATCGCCAGAATATTGCCGATACTGAGAGCTTCCATGTTATTCCCCTATGAGTTGTACGTTGTTGCAGTAACGGTTGTAAATTAATGTTTAGACCTTGCCCGGTTTGTTTCTGGTCACTGTCAATTCAATGCCATTGTTGCTGGCGACCCACACGGCATCGCCTGCTTTGAGGTCTTCGTCACAAAAGGCCTTCCAGCGTACGCCATTGATGGTGATACGTCCGCTACCGTGCACAAAGTCATCGACCACAATGCCCCGCGCTCCAATATCATGCTGGAAATCCGGTTTGCCTTCGCTGGCATCCGCCGTGTAACCCTTGAACCAACGCTGGAACTTGCCTCGCGCCAACAGCAGGGTTAACAGACTGATCACAGCAAATACCGTGAATTGCGCAGCCATCGATTCAATCAAACCCAATTGCAGCAGCAAACCCACCACAATGGCGGCGATGCCAAAGAACACCGCTATCACACTGGTCGCCATCAATTCTGAAACTATCAACAGCAGCCCTATCAGTATCCACACCAAACTTGCACTCATCACATTCTCCCTGTTCTGCTCCGGCAACGTCACGCGCGTGTAGGTAAACACAGTAAAACATTCCACTCTCCGCGGTAAAGCAAAAAGACATGAAGCGCCCATAGCTTTTTCTGAGTGTCATGCCTCCGCACCCGCCGCGGCAATTTCGCTCGTTTTTTGGCAGACATCAGTTTGGCTTAGCCGCAGGCATGGGGGAACAGAAATTATTTTGAGTGTCATGCCTCCGCACCCGCCGCGGCAAATTTGCTCGTTTTTTGGCGGATCATGGTTTGAATTGGTAGCAGGCATGGGGGAACAGAAATTATTTTGCGAACAATCAGACGCGCAGCGTCGTGAGCAAAAATTTTCTGTTCCCCCATGCCTGCCACAAAAAAACAAAAAAACAGCCAAAAAAAAGCCCCACCCGGTATTAACCAGGCAGGGCCCTTATCAGAGCCCACAACAGGCTCCGGACTATAGATCGCTTAGAAACGCTTGGTCACACCCACTTCGAATGTGCGTCCCAGCGGGTTGCCGATACGTGGGTCGTAACCCATTTCCTGACGTGACTCAGGCGGCATTTCGTCGGTCAGGTTCTGAATCGACGCATTTAATGTTGCATCCCAACGAGCCAGGTCCACAGTGTAGTGGAAATCCAACGCTATCCAGTCGTCACCAAACACACCATAGGTGCTTGGGCCGAATGGCAGAGTAGTGCCGGGCTGACGACCGTTAGGTGTCAGAGCAGCATCACCAACGCGTGAGCCATCCGCAGTGAAGAAACGATCATCCTTCACGCCTTTGATGTACTGAGACACCAGGCGGTAGTTATGGTCGCCCTGAGAGTAGTTGGCAGTAAAGTTGCCGCGCCACTCGGATACTGCGTTAGCGATGGTTGCAAAGTTCAGGAAGCCCAGACGGTCATCACTGGCACTGATCTGGAAACCATCCAGTCTGGTTTCAGAGAAGTCGAACTTGTTGATTTTGGTAGCCGTGGCGCTGAACGTCAGGTCGCCTGCAAATGCCGGGAAGCCGTAACTGGTTTGAATATCAAAACCAGCCGTGGTCTGCCCCGGACCGTTACCAAAGTCGGTACGAACAGATGCAAAGTCAGCTGCTGTGGTCACACCCTGAACGCACTGGCCGTTAAACACAACGCGACCTGCCAACGGGTGAGCGCAGTTTGCCAGCGCTGTACCGTTGGTTGGAATGGTTGCAGAACCGGTTGGGGAAATGCTGAATACGGCAGTAGCGATCTGGTTGGCAGAGGCCAGCAGTGCCAGTTCGTTTTCAGTTTCAATGTTGAAGTGGTCAACAATAAATCGGAAGTTACTGCCGGCGGTGAAACCTTCGGATTGCCAGATGGCGCCTGAGCTCCAGACAGTTGCTTCTTCCGGAACGATTCCTGATGCTGTTACCTGCTGTGCACCACGCCAGTTACCTGCAGCAATGGTGTAGCTATTGGTGCCGTTGGTCACTTCACCAGGGATAACATCCGCACCGGGTGCTTGATAGTTGGTGCCGTAAGAACCACGGAAGGACAGGTTATCCGTCAGTGTGTACTGGCCAGATACTTTGTATACCGTAGAGTCGAGGCCGCCCGAGAACTCTTCGTAACGGACCGCAGCAGATACGTACAGAGAGTCAAACACTGGCAAGCTCAATTCTCCGAAGACGGAGTTCTGATCCTGTGTGCTGTAGTCAGGTACGTTGGTGCCAAAGAACTGGAACGGGCCGGGGCCGTCAGGTGTACAGCCGTTATACAGCGGGTCTGTTGGCGCGCGTGGCACCTGACCATCAGCTGCCGGTACCTGACAAGGAGTTGAACCGTTAAACAGCGGGTCACTGACGATTTCATTGTTTTCAGTGGTGCGCACTTGTGCACCGGCTGCCCAGCCCACGTTGCCGCCTGGCAGTGCGACGGGTGTCTCGCCACTGAATACCGCATCAAAGGTCAGGTTCCAGTTAATGTCACGTGAAGCGCGGTCATTAAACAACCAACGGATCAGCTCGTCGGAGTTTTCAGCACCGTTAACGTAGCTGGGGTTAGCCAGGCCGTATACGGGTTGAGATTTAAAGTTAGATGCAAACGGGTTGTACCATGAGCAGCCTGCAGAACCGGCCAGCGCGGGGTTTTGTGTACCAAAACGGTTGGGGTTCTGGTCAGCCACGTTACAGTTCGGGCCGCCAAAACCGTTCAGTGCCTGCTGGACGCGGTAAAGCATCATGTCAGGGCTGTCGGCATACAGGTTGGTGCGGTTGTATGTGGCAGCGATGTCATAGGTGATGCCGTTGTCAAACTCGCCTTCAAAACCCGTTGACAGGTGTGCAAACTTGTTACGGATCTTGCTGGGGGTACTGAACTTGCCATCTTCTGCAAAGGTATCCAGGCCGCCGTGCGCAAAGGCGCGATAGGTAACCGGGGTGAAGCCCTGGGTGGCTGCAAACGCGGGGTTGCTTGCAAAACCGGTACGCTGCGCGAATTCAGCCACAAACGGGTTGGTTCTGGGTACGTACAGCTGGTAGGTCGCGCCACCATGGATAGCGGGGCCGCGGATAACTGGTTGTGACGGTGAACCATACTGGTAGGGTGTGTCGACCATGGAGTAGGCAGCACGCACGTAGAAATCCATGGTGTCGGTAACGGCAGTTTTTACCTGAGAGTACAGTCGGTAAATATCGTTCTCAGAAACAACGTTGTAGTACGGAATGTAGTTGTAAGCACAGCTGAATGCATTGACAAAAACACCACCAACAGCTTCACAGGAACTTTGAGTGTAGTCGGAGATGATGCCGCCTGTGGGCGCGCCCCAGTCGCCGTTCGCAGTGGATGAGGCCGGGTTATATACCTGCGTTGCAGGCAGTGCGCCGCGTGGCAACCAACCCGCCAGGTTGGTCAGTGTTGACCAAGGGGCCGGGTTGACGCCGTAAGGCTGATCGGTGAAGGCGCGATCTTTGGCGTCAAGACGTGAGCGGTGCTCCCACTGTGCGGCCCAGACAACATCAGTCTGTTCGCTGCCAAAACCGCCAATGATGCCAAACGTGTAGTCGCCATCCGAGCCGTCGATGGCTTTGTAAGAAGACTGCACTTCAACACCGTCAAAGCTGTCACGGCTGATAAAGTTCACAACACCGCCGGTCGCGTCCGCACCGTAAGTTACCGCGGCGCCGTCCTTGAGGATCTCGGTTCGTGCCAGCGCTATCGATGGAATCACAGAGGTGTTCTGCGTGACACGGCGGCCGTTAAACAGCGACAGTGTTTTGTCAGCGCCAATACCGCGCAGGTTGTAGCTCACGCTGCCTGTCAGGCCGGCGCCGCCGAAATAGTAAGACTCTCCAGAGGTTGCTCCGGAAATGCTCAGACTTTTTGCAAAGTCCAGCGCGGAAGGAGAGCCTGACAATTGCAGGTCTTCCTGTGTATAGACTTCGACTGGCAGTGCCGCGTCGACAGGTGTGCCACGAATCAATGAACCTGTAACAACAACCTCTTCGATCTCTGGTGCCTGTTGAGCAAACACCAGTGTGGGCGCAACCAGAGTCACGCAAGCTATACACCGATACAGTTCTTTCAATTTCATCGGGTTTCCCCCCCTTTATTACTTGATGTTACTGCAGTTAAGTTAATCGTCCGGCTTTTTCCACAATACAAAAAAAAGCAAAGGCGAACACGCACGGAAGCCTTGCCCTTCCGATGCGCGCGGAGTTGTCGTCAACTCTCTTGGTTCGTTCTTTGCTTATTTTTGTTTTGAAAAAGTCGTTCTGACGATGTTACAACTCTCCGGATGACAGGAGAGTGTTACCAATCTTCACAGAATTGACTGGGTGTTACTTTTAATAACACTTTGTTTTGTCGCGATTTTCTGTGCGATCGATCGTTCGAAGAGTAAACCAGATGCGTCTGATGAGTCAATTAAAGGCCCGGCGCTGATTGTCGGCGTGGCTGGTGGCAGTTAAGCTGGCGCTATCAAAACAGACGGAGCAACACCATGAATCAGTCTCAGTGGCATAACTCGCCGCAAACCGCCCCCGGCAGTGTCAAGCTCTGCAGTGCCAAGGCCTGCACTGTAAAGCCATGCACCGTAAAGCCCTGCACCATAAAGACGGTTAACCGCCCGGCGAGTGCTTTATTGACCTGTGCAGTCTTTGCACTCAGTTTGTTGGTACCCACCGCACTGATTGCGCAAGCGGAGCAA
>CANHAR010000105.1 GCA_947458495.1 Gammaproteobacteria bacterium
AAAATCTGAAAGTGCCGCGTAAGACGCAGCTTGTTGTCCGAGGCGACGATCCAGGTTGCTACCATCACCTCATCATGCAAATAGGCGGCTGCCAGATAATCTATTTCATGGCGCAACACCACCATGGCTCGGTCCAGCGTTTTGTATTCAGCAACGCCCAATCCCAGGGACTCGGAGTGCCGCCAGGCACAACGTTCAAGCCAGCGCACGTAGGCGGCGTTGTTGACGTGGCCCAACTCATCGATGTCACTGCTGTCGACAAGTAACATGATTGTGTATGGATTGTGTTTATCCCAAGTCACAAAAAATCCTTCTGATTACGATATGCCTCGGAGCATAACATTGACACGAGCGGTGCGGCCAATGGCAGATACCATTGCTTTGGTTTATGCTTGCCTCTTAACTTTTTGAGTCAGGGTACGCGCATCATCATGGAACTTGTTGTATTTGATCTGGATGGCACACTGCTGAGCGCTGATCACCGTATCTCAGACTTCACCGCTGAAACACTCAAACTGCTGACCTCAAACAACATCGCCTACACGGTTGCAACCGGCCGCAATTTACACTCCGCCCAAGAAATTATTGCTGGCCACGGTTTTTTATTACCGCACATTTATATCAATGGCGTTATCGTCTGGGATCCGGGCAGTGAATCATTGTCACTGGGAAATTTTTTAAGCAATACAGAAGCCGAACATATTATTCGAGCGGCGATATCTGAAAACGTCACCCCGTTTGTGCACTGTGTGACTGACGATCACAAACACTTTATTTATCACCCGCCAGTGCAGCATGAATTTGAAAAACGCCTGTTGGATATGTTTTATGCACGATTGGCTGCCAATGTGTTACCACTCAGCGAGATGCCTTTAAGGTCCAGGATTACAAACGTCAGTATGCTGGGGACCAGTCTGACCATTGGCGCCATCGAGTTAAACATCGCCGACGAACAGCACCTGGTGTCTTATTCCGGTATGGCGATGGAAAACAAAGATCTGAAATGGCTGGACATCCATCATAGCCAGGCCAGCAAGGGCAACGCCTTGAGGCAACTGGGCAGCAGCCTGGGTGTCAGCCGTGTGTTGTGTTTTGGTGACAGTGACAATGACCTCAGCATGTTTGCCATGGCCGATGAAGCCTATGCACCAGCCAATGCCAAAGAAGAAGTCAAAGCAGCGTCAACCGCCGTCATCGGCCACCACAATGAGGAAGGCATCGCGTTGTTTTTGCGACAACGCTTTAATCTCTGACAGAGTCAACACGGTTTAAATCAGTCTTGCGGAATACCATCAACACGAGCAATGGCGATGCCACTTTCACCAGCGACTGAGTACAACAGATAAACCTGACCGTCTTCCTCAAACACCGCCGGATCACGCAGCTGATTGGCCGGAACTGTGATGTCACCTCGGATCGAGGGGATCACCGGCAAGTCAGCGCCCTCCCAGCTGCGCTCGGGTCTGAGCACTTCAACCGTTTCTGACTCCGACCATGTTGTCCAATCATCGCCCATGGTAATAGCGGTCAGCAGAATGCTCTCCGGAGCGTGTCCGACTTGTGTCCAGAATACATACAAGGTGTCGCCGCGCACCAACACCGCCGAATGGCGCATGTCATCGTTAAAAAAACGCGGGCCTTCTTTAAATGCCGTGTATCCGTCTTGCGAGCGGTAGATAAATCCCGGCATTGCCAGCCCGTACCAAGCGTCCTTGTACTGAAAAGTGCGGAAATAAGGCCGGCCAAGTATTTCAGGCGCGCCTTCAAAATCTATGCCGTCCGATGAGGTAGCCAATCGTGTGACCTGTACCATCGGGTCACGGCCATGCACATACATCACCAGCTCTTGGCTATCCTCACGAACAATCACGTCGGGCGACGCAATATGTGCATATGCTGGCACCACACTATCCGCTGGTACCGAACACGGCGGACAGGTCTCAGGGAAGTGTGACGCTGACAGTTGCAGCGTACCCGGCGAATACACTGACCACGGGCCGGTCAAAGAATCTGCATACGCCAGCCGGATGTACTCGCCCTTGTGGTCTGAGAAATACAGGTAGTACGCACCCAGCGGGTTTTCTATCCACTCTGGCACTCTGATGAGTGATGGCCCCTGAATATTACTGCCCATGCGCGCATCCAACGCCGGCGTGATAATCGGCTCGTCCAACAACCGCGTCACCGTGACCTGAGACAAATCCTGAGCATGAGCAAGCGACATCAACGCACCGGTCAGCAGCGTCAGAATCACCGGATGTATTTTTTTGGACAAAGCCAACATGAGAACCCCAGAATTAATTCAATAAATACATATATTTGCAGAATATATATCACTAATCACACGAGCTTGAACGATACACAATCAGCCAACCCAGCGTGAGCAACCGGCGCCGGCAGCCGCGCCGGATCAATCAGGCCGCGTGTATCCTCTGAGCGGTTGCCCGAATAAGCGTGAGCAATGTCCGAGTCCCGAGCGGCGCAGCCGCGAAGGTCGAGTTGCGCAACGCCGGGCAAACGCTCAAAGGATGCGGCCGATCCGGCGCGGCTGCCGGTGCCGGTTGCGGCCGTCCTCATCTATTACTGCTGTTATCACCTGTCACAGCTGTAATCGATTGTTACAGCTGTAATCATCTTTTGCGATTTTTTTCATACAAGATCAACGCAATCGCGCAGCAATATCCCTCACTGTGGATGACAAGGCAGCATAACGCCGCTGAGCATTGCCTTCACTTGACGCAGCACTGTCAGCCAGACCAGTCGCCAAAGCCTCCAGCTGCTCAGCCCCCGCAGTATCCTGACCATTACCATCTTCAAAAACCGCTGCCGCTCTGGTCAGTGCCGCACTCAATGCCTGATCCTGCGCCGCCGGCAACGCATCATCACGACGCAATTGGTCCATCAGCGCAAGCGCAACCACCGGCTCAGCAGGCCAGTCAATCTGGCGCTGCTGTTGCGGATTGTGCAACACCGCTGTTGCCGTCAAGTTTGCGGCAGCAATCTCGTTGGCAGACAGGAAGTTACTCGGCACCATCTCAAGCACATCCACGCCCCGGGCAATTTCAGTTCCGTAAATCACGCCCTTGTACCAGTAGGACGACCAGTACCCGCCCATCACCAGCTCCTCGGAATCGACCGGGCCGCGGTCAAAGTAAGCGATTTCGACCGGGTTGGATGAGTCAGTGAAGTCCATGACGGAAATACCACCCTGATACCACGATTGCACAAACAGATCGCGGCCAGGCACAGGTATCAATGAACCGTTGTGTGCCACACAGTTTTCTTCCTCAGACTGAGGCGCCGGCAGCTTGTAATGAGCACGGAACTCCAGCTTGCCTTCAACGATGTCATAAATGGCGTTGCCACCCCAGTTCATCGGATCAAATGACCGACAACGCGCACGTGAACCACCGCCCCACTCGTCTGTAAACAGCACTTTAGTGCCATCGTTGTTGAATGTTGCCGAGTGCCAGTAAGCAAAACCCGTATCCACCACCTGATCAAGGCGCTGCGGATTTAAGGGATCGGAGATATCAAACAGGATGCCATTGCCTGAACAGGCACCCGCGGCAACACCAAGCTGCGGGAATGCTGTGATGTCATGGCAGTGATTGGTTTCGCCGGTGTTGTTGGTACCCGGGCCGTGATCACCGCCTTCCCAAAGTGACGCAATAACACCGGTCGCGGCATCGGTGAACACCTGAGGTCGGCTGACAATCCGCGCATCCTGTGGGTTTGCCGTTGGTATCTCAACAACCTCGATACGGAAGCGCGCTGAGTTCGGGTCCTCAAATGGAGATTCATCAATACAGCCATCCAGCTCTTCATCGGGGCGGACATAGCTGGTGCCTGAGATATAGACCAGCAGATTGCCATCATCCTCTGGGTCCTTTACCACCGTGTGGGTGTGTGAACCGCGGCAGGTCTGTACCGCAGCCACCTGAACCGGCATACGGAAGTCACTGACGTCAAATATCCGAATACCCCGGAAACGCTCACCACTGACACGCTCGGTGACACCTTCAAGACCGCAGTCCAGTCGGCCACGGTTTTGCTCAACGGACATGATAAGCAGATTACCGACCACCGATACGTCACCTTGTCCACCGGGGCACACCACAGAACTCAAGTGCACCGGACTCAGCGGATTGCTGATGTCATAGGCATTAAAACCATGGTAGTTACCAGCAATCATCACATCACCGGAAAACGCCATATCGGTATTGGCAAAATCCAGCAGACTGGGACGTGGCTCGGCCTCTTCATCTTCTTCACCAGCTTCCTCACCGGCCTGATTGAGCCGGCTCATCGGCAAACCCATAGGATTGGCCGGATCAAAAAAGCCATCCGGTTTGGGCAGCGCAGCCAACAGATTCATGTTCATGGACGCCTGGCCAGCATCATAGTATCCAGCGCCCAGACCCACACGCGGGTCGGGCGAGAATGTCGCCAGCATGATTGTCATGCGTTCTATTTCGCTGTTCTGTTCGGTTTTGAGCTCAGAGATAAACTCAAACAGGACCGGATCCTGAGCAGTACCCTGTTTGGCCAATAATTCATCCACCATGGTCACTGCGCCCTGATGGTGTTTGATCATGTACTGCATAAACAAGGTGTCAAACTGATTGCCCTGCGCCGCTCGCAGATTAGCCAGTTCCGCATCCGTGAGCATGCCGACCATGGTTGAGTGCCCGGAATGATGCGCATGCTGCGAGCGATCAGCCGCAGCCGGCATCACTGGTTGACCCTGCTCTTCGAGCCAGTCCACCATAAACTGCATTTCATCATCCTGAGACGCTGAAATACGTTCCCCCAATTGACGAACCTCATCACGCTGGCTGCGACCGTCAATCATCGCCGTCATTTGTACGGCCTGATCATGGTGCATGATCATGTCCTGCATAAACGTAATATCCGCGTCAGTCACGCGGGTGCCTGCCAGTGCAGAGGCTTCCTCTACACTGATTTGACGACTGGTTTGTCCCGGGGCTCCGGGCTGAATGATCGGGGGTTGAGCAAAGGACTGAGCTGCGAAAAACAAAGAAGCTGCAGATATGGCAAGTGACAAGCGTGAGCGTTGCATCATGGTTTATCTCCGAAAACCGTTCCAATACAAACCGAAGGCTACAACGGAAACGATCCGGAATCCACTGGCAGAACAACAACGATGTGCCGGCAAGTCACTGCCTGCGTTGCCACACCAGCACTCGGTACTGCGTCCACGATCGCCGCAGACAAATTTGCAAAGCCGTACCACCGGCAAGGTTGTTCCAATAAGACCAAGGCAACGGGATGCGCGTCAGCTGGCTGACTAGAAGTAACAACATCGGATGAAAAGAACGCGTGTGAGCTGACAGGTCATGGGATTCAAGCAAATCAAAACCTTGTTGTGAGGCTGCTGCCACCGCCTGATCGGCAGTCACCAGATTGTTCAGATGCCAGCCGCGCTGAAAACGCCTGATCCAGGCATCGGCACGTGCTTTCTCGCGGGCATTGATCTGTGGGCTCAAAAAATCGTCACAGATCACCAGCCTTCCACCGGGCTTTACACAGCGCGCTGCCATGCTGAAGAAGTCCCCGGCATTACTCGCGTGCACAAATGACTCAATAGCAAATGCAGCATCACTGGCGTCAAGGTCAGGCATCGCTGCAAAATCACCCTGAAGAAAACCTACCTGACTTTCGAGCCCCAGGCGTGTGGCCCGCTCGGTGGCGAGTTTTTGTTGTTCCGAACTGATGGTGATACCCGTCACCTTGACACCCAGCGCCTGTGCCAGCCAGGTAGAAGTTCCGCCGACGCCACAGCCAAGATCCAGCAACTGCGGTTGGTTGCAATCTGTCAGCAGCAAACAGGGCTGCAGCGCATTGGCGACACAGACATTCAGGTAGTTAAATGCGTGAGCCTTATCGGTTACACCTGGTGCCCAGATCGCGCGATGTATTGCCGCAACGTCACCGCTGCCCCCCAGCCCCAGAAACAAACGGGTATTGTTGTTGTAATACTCGGCGATAGCAGAAGCGCTGTTTTCTGCTGACTTGTGATGTTCGGACATGCTGAGGACTTTCCAATACGGGTGAATAACAACCGGGTACTTGTGCTATACCTGCGGCATGCCTATGATCCCTGACATCAGGCGGCCTGTATAGCCTGACACCCACAACTCCAACCCTCAATATAAGGATAAAAAATGGAACTGGTAGCCATTGTAGTGTTAGCGTCGTTGATTCAGTACACCGTCTTTGGAGCACTGGTAGGCAAGGCGCGCATGACGTACAAAGTAGAAGCACCTGCCGTGTCCGGCGACCCGATTTTTGAACGTTATTACCGCGTGCACATGAACACACTGGAAAGCCTGGTGCTGTTTTTGCCCTCCATTTATGTGTTTGCAAGCTACGTCAGCACCGACATTGCCGCTGGCCTGGGCGTGGTGTTTATCATCGGCCGGCAAATGTACCTGCGCTCCTATGTCAAGGATCCCAAGTCACGCGGCGCCGGATACATGCTCACCTTTTTGCCATCAACGATCCTGGCTTTAGGCGGAATGACCGGCGCAATCATGAGCTACATCGGATAACACAACACACGTCTTGCCCGGCAGCGCCAAACGCTGCCGGCTGTCCTCTTCCACGCTGCACAGCACTCCCGGTTTATGAATCAAGCCAACGACATACGATCTCTGCAGGCAGAATTGCGCAGCATTTGTATCCTGGGATTGCTGATGCTGTCGGGCATGTCCTTGTTTGCCACTCTGTTCACAGCGTTTGGCCGAAGTTTGCCATGGTTGCTGGTCAGTTCATTATTGTGGCTATTGGTCTATCTGCTGACCCGTCCGCGGCTGCACCTGAATCGGATCGACGCCTCCGTCCCCCTGTTTGAGGGGCTGGGCTGGGCTAACCGTATGACCCTTGCCCGCGGATGGCTGATTGCTGCCTGTGGCGGCTGTCTGGCCATTCCTGCGCTTCTTGAGCACGCCGCGATTGTTGTGTGGATTGCAGCCGCCGCCTATTCAATTGCCGCTATCTTTGATCGTGTGGATGGTTTCATCGCCCGCAAAACCGGACGCACCAGTCAGTTGGGTGCTGAACTTGACACCTTGTTTGACGCACTGGGGCTGATGGTTGCGCCGGTGCTGGCATTGCTGCTGGGTAAAATTCACTGGTCATACCTGCTAGTCAGTGTTGCCTATTACCTGTTTGTGGCTGGTATAAAAATTCGTCAACACAACAAACTGCCGGTTTACCCCTTGGCACCCAGTCAACTGCGCAGAACACTTGCCGGATTCCAGATGGGCTATGTAGCAGTGGTGTTGTGGCCACCGTTTGACGCCGGAGTTACGGTGTTGGCAGGCGTTGGTTTTATGCTGCCCTTGCTGATCGGATTTCTGGTGGACTGGTGTGTTGTCAGCGGTCGCATCAATCCGTTTGAACCAAGACAGAAGGCGTTGTTTGACCACATAAAACGTGCCACCGACACTATTGCAATGCCTGCAGCACGGATTTTGTTGACAGCTGCTGTCTGCGTTGCTTGGAGTGCAGATCCGTTCACCAGAACTTTGGATATTCCCGCCGTTTTGTTGGTACTTGTCAGTGTACTGATGATGGCCGCCGGTGTTGCCGGGCGCGCTGGCGCGATGCTGTTGCTGATGGTGCTGGCGTGGAATACCCCGATCGCGGTCTCTGAACCGCTGTTTTATCTGTGCCTGTTTATAAGTATTGCCATTCTGCTGCTGGGCTGCGGACGCTACAGTCTCTGGCAACACGATGACCACTGGGTCAACCGCCAGGATGGTGCTTGATGCGGCAGTTCCGGCATGCAGGCACCGTGCTGTGGCTGGTGGCGCTGGCCCTGGTCAGCTGGACACTGAGTCAGATGCCACTGGCCGATATCGGTTCGACACTGAGCCAGCTGACGTGGACACAGTGGGGCGCCTGGGCAGTCGTCAATGTTTTGGTTGTTCTGGCTGGCAACACCCGATGGTTTATGCTGACACGCATGGTGCGGGGGAAAATAGGATTTTTCCATCTGCTGATCATTCGTCAGGCAGGACAGACCGTCAGTTTTATCACGCCCGGGCCGCAGTTTGGCGGTGAACCCCTGCAGATTTATTGGCTCTACAAACGAACAGGCATGGCAATACACAGCGCAATTCTGTCCTTAGGCCTGGATCGATTTTTTGAGCTGTGGATCAATTTCCTGATGCTGATTCTGGGCATCAGTCTGCTGATGTCGATGCCAGTGTCGGGCATTGGTGAACAGGCCGACACTAACTGGGAGCAGATCCTGCTGTTGATGGCCGGCGCGCTGCTATTGCTGTCGGGCCTCGCGCTGTACGTCATCCGTCAACCAGCCATGTTATCCAGCAGACTGGAAAAGCTCAGCGCGCGGTGGCTTAGCAGCCCTCGACTGCAAGCGATAGACGATCATTGGCAGTCCCTGGGCAGCGATCTGCGCGCGGCGATCAGCACACAAAAGCCGGTGTTATCGATGGCCTTACTGCTATCGCTGGGCGGCTGGGTGCTGATCATTGTGGAGATGTGGCTGGTGCTGAGCTTTTTTGACATTGCGCTGTCCAGCAGCGGCCTGGTGTTGATATTGGTTGCCATGAGACTGGCACTGCTGCTGCCTCTGCCGGGCGGTATCGGCACCCTGGAGGCTTCGGTGTTCTGGTCATTTCAGGCGCTGGGGCTGTCGGCCAGTGCCGCGCTGGGCGTGATCGCCATTATGCGTCTGCGCGACGTGCTGGTGCTGATCGCCGGGGTGCTGTGCGTGCGGGCGCTGCGCTAAAACGCTTTACGGTAGGCTGCCCAGCAGCTTGCATTCTCCCACAGCTTGACCTGCAACATGCCGTGTCCCGGTGGGTGAATAGTGGCCAGCATGCGCTCGCAGATGATGCGGCTGAAATGCTCGATACTGGGATTCAAGCCTGCGAACTCTGGTTTGTCATTCAGCAGACTGTCGCGAAAGTCAT
>CANHAR010000106.1 GCA_947458495.1 Gammaproteobacteria bacterium
ATCCGCAAGTCTGATTTTGCCGGCCGCTTGGGTGGTGATGAGTTTTTTGTACTGGTGCGCCACCTGGAACCAGATGTCCCTCTGAATCAGCTGATTGACCGCCTACGCCATCAGTTAAACGGAGAATTAACTTTAACTGGCGAGGATATTGATATCAGGGTAAGCATTGGCGCAGCCGTTTATCCAACGGATGCTGACAATAAAGACGCGCTACTGGGGGCAGCTGACGCCAGTATGTATCGTGACAAAGCCAGACAAGCGGGCTAAGGCCGAGTGTGTATCGGGGGGGCTCTTTTTGTCTGGACTTGTAGTGTCTGACATTGTTCTGTCATTCCGTGGCGTCGTTTACAGCTGTTAAAAGCACCGGGCGAGTCTGCGTGGAAAAGCAATATCGCCGTGAGGATTATTCGCGATACTCCTCAATACTGGCAGGGATCAGGCTGTAGGCAGAACTGCCTGTGCGATTGCTGGTTGTGGCAATCGCCAGCTTACCATCTACCCAGTAGGGTTGCTGAAGGTTTTCCACTTCGATCCCCTCACTGTATTCAACGTAGAGGATTTGATTAGGTGGAGGTGGCGGCAGATGCAGACAGGCTCCAAAGTAAGGAACCAGAAAAAATTCGATGACTTTTCTGTTCTGATCAAATGACAGCGGCACAATAAACCCGGGCAGTCGTACCGGCCGCCCTTGCATTTCAGGTCTGACATTGGCGGATTTAAGGGCCTGCATAAAGCGATCCCCCACGGCATCGGCTTCACGTGCTGCAAACAATGTATCCAGACTATCTTCTTCGGAACCATCCTCTACTTCAAGTAACCAAGACGGTGGATTCATCAAGGCTTGTAAATCATCATCAGGTAGCAGATCCACCCAATCGATCACCGTGTATTGCCTGGCTTCACCGGCAAGCACAGCCTGTATGCCTGCACTGGTCAGCATAAACCACAGCAGCCACCAAAGCGGCCACGCAGCCATTCCGCATGCTCCAAAAAACCGTCTGATAAAAGCCTGCTTCATGACAACACTCGCTGATTTTCTGCTGGATCACAAAAAAGATATAACATAGCATTGCATGAGTTAATGAGTTAACCAACAGGCAATATGCAGCTCTATGTCCGCAGCCATCCAAATCAACAAACTGATTTATTCTCCAAATGCACGCAGTCAGGCGAAAAAGGGGTTACAGGATTCCTCCGCGCTACTGCAGATTGCCGAGTGGAACGTAGACCCCGGAGAGCGCGTTTTCCTCTATGGCCCGTCGGGATCAGGCAAATCCAGTCTGCTGAACCTGATCTGCGGGATAACCACGGCGGACAGTGGCGAGATCCTCGTCAACGACACCAACATCAGTGCGCTGGGCGCCAGGGCTCGAGACAAATTCCGCATGCAGACGATGGGCGTGATTTTCCAGCAGTTTAATCTTCTGCCTTATCTCAGCGTGGCTGACAACATCAGGCTGGGGCATTTCTTCAGCAGCCAGGCACACAGCAGACAGGTTGAGACCGCGATTGAGCAGTTGACCGACAGGCTCAGACTGCCCCGCAGCTGCCTGCATCAGAAGGCTGCCACTCTGAGTATGGGTCAGCAACAACGTGTGGCGATTGCCCTTGTGCTGATCAAGTCACCGGCACTGATTATCGCAGATGAACCAACCTCGGCACTGGACGAGGACACCCGAAGGGAGTTTATCAATACACTGATTGACTGCGCCGACCTGCATAACAGTACCCTGCTGTTTGTCAGCCATGAACACTCGCTGGGCATGCATTTCGACCGCGTAGTCGCTCTGGATAGCATCAACCATGTTTCTTAAACTGGCTTTACACAGTCTGCTGCACCGTCGGCTGGCGGCCATGCTCACCGTCGCGTCGATTATGATCAGCACCTTTGTCGTCCTGGGTGTGGAGCACATCCGTCAGGAGACGCGTAACAGTTTCAGCAAAACCGTGTCCGGCACCGACCTGATTGTTGGTGCGCGCACCAGTCAGGTTAACCTGTTGCTCTACAGTATATTCCGTATCGGCAATGCCAGCGCCAATATCTCCTGGAACAGCTATCAGGAAATAGCTGCCATACCCGGCATTGCATGGAGCATCCCCTTGTCACTGGGGGATTCTCACCGGGGTTTCAGGGTTATGGGCACGACCGCGGACTACTTCGTGCACTTTCGGTATGGCAATAATCAATCCCTGGCCTTACAGGAAGGCCGGTTATTCAGTGAGAACCCGGATGAGTACCTCGCCATCCTGGGCGCAGATGCAGCCGAGCGTCTGGGGTATTCAACAGACCACACATTCACACTGTCTCACGGGCTCGGTGACGTTAGCTTCACTCAGCACCATGATCATCCCTTTACTGTCGCTGGCATTCTTTCGCCTACAGGGACCCCGGTTGATCAGACCATTCATGTCAGTCTTGCCAGCCTTGAGGCTGTGCACCATGGCGGCCCGACACCCGAGTCCATCACCGCGTTACTGATAGGTCTGGAATCAAGGCCAGATGCCTTCGCCTTGCAACGGGAAATCAATAATTACCGGCCCGAAGCATTGCTGGCCATCATGCCGGGCGTCGCCTTGATGGAGCTCTGGCAAATGCTGAGTATTGTGGAGCAAGTATTGGCTTTCATAGCCGCGCTTGTCCTGCTTGCAGCCTTGCTTGGCATGACCACCATGTTGTTATCAACCTTGCAGCAGCGCGGGCGTGAAATCGCCGTCCTGCGTACGCTGGGTGCCAGCCCACTGTTCTTGTTTGCCTTGATTCAAACCGAAGCATTGCTGATGACACTGGCAGGAATGGCCCTTGGTATCGCAACCCTGACGGCCGCCATCATAATAGGAAATGACTGGATCAGCAGCGAATACGGGCTATTTGTCACAGCTCATGTCGTCAACGGGCATACCTTGCCGTATCTGATCTCCGCGGTCTTGTTAACACTGATACTGGCCTGTATCCCGGCCACCCTGACCTATCGCAGCTCAATCGTGCTCAGACTGTAAAGCTGATCGAACCCACTCTGTTTTTCTGCTTTACAGCCTTCAGACACAAATGCTACGTTATATCATCTCTTATTAGCCTCGGCCGGACGTCTCCATGATTGATACCAATACCTCAAACTCAGCGCCTTCAACACCAGCTCATGGCAATCCCTTGCCAGTCACTGTGTTGTCAGGTTTTTTAGGTGCCGGCAAAACCACCGTACTCAACCATATCCTGCACAACAGAGCCGGACTCAGGGTGGCAGTGATTGTTAATGACATGAGTGAAATCAATATTGATGCACAAAGTGTCAATTACGACGTCTCACTCAACCGCACAGAAGAGAAGCTGGTGGAGATGAGCAATGGCTGCATCTGCTGCACATTGCGCGAAGATTTGCTGACCGAAATCACCGCGCTGGCCGCACAAAACCGATTCGACTACCTGCTGATTGAGGCGACAGGTATCTCAGAACCGTTGCCTATCGCGGAAACCTTTACCTTTGCTGACGAGCATGGTGTCAGCCTTGCAGATGTTGCGACACTTGACACCATGGTGACGGTGGTTGATGCCGCCAATTTTCTCAATGACTACGAAGAGGCCTTCTCGCTGCAGGAAACCGGTCAAAGCCTTGGCGATGATGACGACCGCAGTGTGTCCGATCTGCTGATTGACCAGATCGAGTTCTGCAATATTGTGTTGATCAGCAAAACCGACCTTGTCGATGCAGCTCAACTGAACATCGTTAAAGCCATCATCCGCAGCCTCAACCCCGACGCCGAAATTATCCCAATCTCCGAGGGTCAAGTGCCTCTTGATAAGGTCGTCGGCACAGGCCGGTTCAATTTTGAGCAAGCACAACAGGCACCGGGCTGGTTGCGTGAATTGCGTGGCGAACATACGCCGGAAACCGAAGAGTACGGCATCAGCAGTTTTGCCTACCGCGCACGCCGCCCTTTTCACCCCAAACGCTTTTTTGAATTCTTGCATCAGGACTGGCCAGCAGGTCGGTTGATCCGTTCCAAAGGTTTCTTCTGGCTGGCCAGCCAACCAACACTGATCGGTCAGTGGAATCAAGCGGGCGGCATCGCCCGACATGGATTTGCAGGCACGTTCTGGAGCGCTATTCCGAGAGAAGAGTGGCCGACCGATGAGGAAGCTCTCAGTTACATAGAAGAAGTCTGGCAGGAACCCTTTGGAGATATGCGCCAGGAATTGGTGTTTATCGGCAAATCACTCAACCAGCAGCAAGTATGCGCACAACTGGATGCCTGTCTGCTGACCGATGACGAGTTCTACGCCGGCAAGGCTCATTGGCTAACTCTTGAGAATCCTTTTGTTGCAAACGAGGACGTATGATGCTCTGGAGTGCCCCGTCCCCGGATGGTTTGTCGGCAATCTACAGCGACCATGTCAACCTGGCCGAGTGGCGACGCGACCTGCCATTGCCTTTGCTTAATTATGCGTATGACCTTGCTCATCAGTTTCCGGGCTACACCCTGCAACAGCAACTGCCAGCGTCAGTTGATGAGGCACAGTTGCTTACGCACCTTCCGGTCACAGACAAAGACCACGATGGACACAGATTGAATTTTGCCCGTGACCTCTGTGTCCTGTGCGACATGTACGCGTGCCTGTTTGATCTGGAAGTGATTGGTTTGCGACTCAGTGTGCTGAACAAGGCCATGTGCCCACGCTTTCATGTTGATCAGATTGTCTGCCGGATGATCTGCACTTACCTCGGTGAGGGCACTGAATGGTTACCCGAACATGCCGTCAACCGACAGGCACTTGGACATGCACATAACAGCGAAACGTCGGTGCAGACGCATCGTGAGGCGGAGACACAACAACTGGCACATGGCAGCGTTGCCCTGCTCAAAGGCGAGAAGTGGCCGGGCAATGCAGGCCGAGGCATAGTGCACCGATCTCCTGCCGTTGCCAGCGGACAAACGCGCCTGGTGGTGACACTTGACCCCGTGGCCTAGATAACTGATGTCAAAAAAGAACGCAATTACTGTCAGGCACATCGCGCTGAAGGGGCTTTACAAAAAATCAACGCCAATCTACTCTCAGCTATGATACAACGTAGCATTTAAGGCGCGACCAAAGACCGCAACCGATCAGCACAGGAAACCAAACCATGGCAGATGTACTACGGGCAGAATCGCTCAGCAAACGTTTTGGCACACATACCGCATTGAATTCCCTGAACCTGAGTGTCGCCAGTGGTGAGATTGTTTGTATGCTGGGTGCCAATGGCGCGGGTAAAACCACCACAATTAATCTGTTTCTGGGTTTTCTGGAACCCAGCGACGGCAAGGCACTGATTGACGGTACTCATGTACAGTCAGACACCACCGCCGCCCGCAAACTTCTGGGCTATGTGCCTGAGCAGGTTGCGCTGTACCCCTCGCTCACCGGCCTCGAAAATCTTGAATATTTTATGCGTCTCAGCGGCGCGGCAAATATCAACGAGACACATCTGCGTTCACTGCTGGACAAGGTAGGACTGGATCAGGCGGCGGCAACACGCCCAGTGCAGGACTATTCCAAAGGCATGCGTCAGAAAGTCGGTCTCGCGATAGCTCTCGGGAAAAACGCAACAGCGCTGTTGCTCGACGAACCTCTGTCAGGACTCGATCCCAAAGCCGCCAATGAGTTTTGCAGCCTGCTGCGGGTGCTGGCCAATGAAGGCAAAGCTGTGCTGATGGCCACACATGATTTGTTCCGCGCCCGGGAAATCAGCGACAAGATTGTCATCATGAAATCAGGCCGGATGGTTGCTGCCCTGGACAGCGCCGCTCTGGACAATGCAACACTGGAAAAAATCTATCTTCAACACATGCATGATCCCGATACATTACTTGAGGCCGCATCATGATCTCTTACATCATCCGCAAAGAAGCCATGGAAGTCAGCCGCGACGGCAGAACACGTATATTGGCAATCGTAATGCTGCTGCTCGGGCTCGTTGGCCTGCTGGCGGGATGGGCAAACTATGCGGACCAGCAGCGCAATGCGCAGTTTGCGCAGGCGGATGATCAGACAGTTTTTCTCGATCAGGGGGAACGCAACCCGCATTCGGCTGCCCACTTTGGCCGAATGGCTTACAAACCCGCCTCTCCGTTGGCCGCCTTTGATCCTGGTGCAGCGCCTTTTATGGGACAGGTCATCTGGCTGGAAGCGCATCAGCGCAATCCTGCCATGTTCAGACCGGCAGCAGACTCTCTGGAGCTGGGCCGTCTGAGCAATTTCAGCGTGGCTGGCATCCTGACAGTGTTGTTGCCGCTGCTGGTGTTTCTGCTGGGTTATTCTGCGCTGGCGGGCGAGCGTGAGCGCGGCACCTTACGTCAAACACTGGCCGCCGGCACCTCCACCGGCAAGTTATTCGCTGCCAAGTATATTGTGATTGCCAGTACAGGCATTGTATTGGCTGCAGTCACCATCATTGCCTCGGCGGTGATGGCACTGTTCTCACCCGTGGCATTATCTGCCACTGATACCCTGGTTCGCGCATTGGGATTAACGGCATTCTACGCACTGTATGTGCTGGCTCTTACTGGTTTTGCCCTGCTGGTCTCCGCCTTGTGCAGACAATCCAGAACAGCCCTGCTTGTGCTGTTGGGCATCTGGGCGCTAGCGGTTATGGTATTGCCGCGCGTCGGCGCGAGCGTCGCGGCCCAAACCTTCCCCATCCCTGATGGCGCGCAAGTCTGGAGTGAATTGCGTGCGGACATAGCCAGCAACCGTGTTGCACCAGACAGCGCGGAATACAAGGCTGCTGAGCAATTTGTTGTCAGTCGGGCACTGGGACGAGACGTCAGTCTCGCTGAATTGGCGACCATGGATTTAAATGCCAGCGGTCTGCGTCTTGAAGTGACAGAAGTGCTGGACTATGCGGTGCTGAACAATTTCTACGCCGATATTTACGACCGCTACGCTGGTCAGCGTGATGTGCGCCGCTGGTTCGCGCTGCTGTCTCCGGCCATCGCGCTGCAACACGCGTCCAGTGCCTTTGCCGGCACAGACTTTGTGGCTCATCAGCATTTTTCAGATGTTGCCGAAGTACAACGAAACAATATTGTCAGAGTCATGAATGAAGATCTGTTGCTGAACGGGGCAGGTGCCACCACTTACCTGGCCGGTGAAAACTTCTGGGAAGAAGTTCCTGAGTTTACCTATCAGTTCCCGCCGGTCTCCTTGGCATGGCGTTCCGCTGCCTTTGATATTCTGCTGCTCCTGTTGTGGGGTGCTATCGCAACGGCTCTGGCGTGGACTGTCACACGCAACCGTCTGACAGTGTAAAGGTGAGGATACAACCATGACTTTGCGCGACTGGTTTACTGTGGAATGGAAGTTGAGCATTGGCCGTCCGGCTTCCTGGGTGTTGTTTGCGCTGTTTGCGGCGCTGCTGATCTATGCAGCCAGCAACGGCAAGTCCCGACTGGACAACCGCCTGGACGCTATTGGCCGCCATCAGACCGAAGTGTCACAAACCATGTCCACCTGGCAGACCTCGCTTGAGCAAAAGGAAGCCGGCGGCGATCAGACCGGGGTGACACCACGCACCGGCGCGGCCATGGATGTGCGTTTCTCATCCTACCTGCCACAGGCGCCACTGGCGGATTTTGCGATAGGGCAATCTGACATCCTTCCCTATCTGAGTACCATTTCCCTGGCGACACCCGACATCCGTATTTTTTCACGGTACGAGTTCGAAGATCCGGTATCACTGATGCTGGGCGGTTTTGATCTGAGCACAGCGATCATTGTGCTGCTTCCACTGCTGCTGATTGTGGTGTGCTTTGATCTGATTTCAGCTGATCGCGACGCCAACCGTCTGGGGCTGACACTGTCACAGGGAGTTAGCATTTCCAGCCTGTTCTGGAACCGCTTGCTGCTGCGTTCCGGTATGGTGCTGCTGGTGCTGCTGCTTGTCTCTGCCCTGATGTTGTTGGTTCAAAGCAGCGTGCATTCGCCAGGTGAGCGTGTATTACCGTTTTTAGTCTGGACGCTGGGCACTGTGATCTATGCGGCTTTCTGGATAGCGGTTATCGCTCTGGTAGCGGCTTACAACCGACGCAGTGAATTCAACATCATGGCGCTGCTGAGCATTTGGCTGGCCTTTGTGTTTATTGTTCCATCCGCCACCAGTGCCATCCTGGAAACGGTGTATCCCACCCCCACCCGCCTGTCCTATCTGGCCGAAGCACGCGAAACCGAAAATGACGCTCGCTTGCAGGAAGCCGATATCGCCAATCAGTTTATTCTGGATCATCCGGAAATGCTGGTGAATGAGGTGGCTGAAATACCTGCCTTTCTGCGCTCCAATTTCCTGGTGAACAGGACTATTGATGAGGCAACGCGCCCTATCCTGGACGAATTCGACGCTGCCGCCCGCCAGCGCGAAGCCAGCGTTGGCATCATCCGCTACCTGTCGCCGGCCATTATTGCTCAAGGTTTGTTTAATGACATTGCCGGCAACTCGGCGGGACGCCATCAACGTTATGTCGAGCAGGTACGTGAATTCAAAGCCAATTACTCGGCCTTGGTTGGCCCTGGTGTGGTGGCAGGCCAACCGTTGACACTCGTAGAGTTTCAAAGCATTGAGGGGTTCAGCTTCCGGGATGAGTCGCTGTCTGAGGCACTCGGAAGACATCTATTGCCTCTGCTGTTCCTGCTGCTGCTGACAACAGTCGCCGTGGTCATTGTCAACAAACGACTGAGGACATTTCATGTTGTTGGCAAGCAAGACTAGAAAGCAGCCCGTAAGCTGGTGTAACGTGTGTTGGCCTTAATCACGGAATCCGGCATTTACTAATGGAGATATAAAAACAAATGAACCCTGTCAATTTTGATTTATTAAAAGGCCTTTTTAGTGGGTCAGATAGTGAAAGCAATTCAAAGCAACTATTGAAAGAAATTCTGCTATTAGTGCTTGCTCGAGCCACTCGCGCAGACACAAACAT
>CANHAR010000107.1 GCA_947458495.1 Gammaproteobacteria bacterium
CAAAGCCTTCCTGACCGGCGTCACTCACAAGCAATCAGTCAGCCTCCTCAAGCCTCGCCTCTGCTAGAATATTCGCTCGAAAAATCTGGATTTTAGGCAGGACTTAATGTGGTAAACCAGAAATTGTTGTCTGGCCTGTATGCCATAACCGACGATGTTTTGATCTCAGAGCAAAATCTGCTGTCAGCTTGTGAACAGGCGTTGATAGGTGGCGCCAGTGTCTTGCAGTATCGAAGCAAAACCAAAATTGATCAGCCTGCTTCGTTTGCAAAGCGCCGGCAAACTGCTGTTGGACTGCGGGAGTTATGCCATCGCTACAATGCCTTGCTGATAATCAATGACGATCTGGATTTGTGCCAGGCGGCCGATGCCGATGGAGTACACTTAGGGCAACATGATTTGCATATCTCAGACGCAAGACACAGGCTTGGGCGCCATGCAATTATTGGCGTGACCTGCCATAACAACGCTCAATTGGTTGCAACTGCAGAGAGGCACGGCGCAGACTATGTCGCTCTGGGTCGTTTTTTTGATTCAAAAACAAAACCCGAAGCCAGTAAAGCTACTATTGAAGATTTGATACGTATAAGGCAACAAACTCAATTGCCGATCGTTGCAATTGGCGGAGTGACTGCCGACAACGCCAAGTTGTTGATCGACGCCGGGGCCGACATGATCGCGGCCATTTACTATATTTTTTCAAGCGATGAGATCGCGGCGCGTGCCAGCATCCTGTCATCACTTTTTGCCCAGAAGAGGAATTAGTTATTGTGTCCGAACAGCACCCAAAAATGAGCACGAACAGATCTGCTGCGCTTTTTGAGGAGGCGCAACTGTATATCCCAGGCGGCGTCAACTCACCAGTCAGAGCGTTTCGTGGCGTAGGCGGAACACCTTTGTTCTTTAACCACGGCGAGGGCGCCTGGTTGATTGACGAAGATAACAATCGATATGTGGACTATGTTGGGGCATGGGGCCCACTGATTCTCGGCCATTGTCATCCTGCAGTCATCAACGCACTGCAAACCCAGTTGAGCAGAGGACTTGGATATGGCGCATCCACAGCTGCTGAAGTCGAAATTGCCAAAACAATATGCAAACTTGTACCTTCAATAGAAAAGGTAAGGCTGGTTACCTCAGGAACAGAGGCCACCATGAGCGCGATTCGACTAGCTCGCGGGTTTACCCGCAGAGACAAGGTCATCAAGTTTGAAGGCTGCTATCACGGTCATGTTGACGGACTGCTGGTCAAAGCAGGATCTGGCGCGCTGACACTGGGAGAGCCCGATTCATTGGGGGTACCCAAAGCCTACACCGATCTGACTTATGTACTGCCATTTAATGACATAGGTGCATTAAATGCGCTGTTTGCCAAAGAGGGCGACAGTATCGCCTGTATCATTGTTGAGCCGGTTGCCGGAAATATGAACCTTGTGCCGCCTGTTCCCGGATTTCTGGAAACCATGCGTGATCTGTGTACACGGCATGGCAGCGTTTTGATATTTGATGAAGTAATGACCGGATTTCGTACCGCCCTGGGCGGTGCGCAATCTGTTTACGGGGTAACGCCCGATCTGACCACTTTGGGTAAAGTTATTGGTGGCGGCCTGCCTGTTGGCGCTTTTGGTGGGCGAGCGGATATCATGAGCTGTATTGCACCCTTGGGAGCTGTCTATCAGGCAGGCACCCTGGCAGGCAGTCCGCTTGCTGTTGCCGCCGGCTTGGCAATGCTCAATGAGATCCAGAAACCAGGGTTTTATGAGTCATTAACGGCTCATACCGCTGAAATGCTTGCCGGCTTGCAAGAACGCGCCAACCACGCCGGCATTCCGTTTTCGACCAATCAGGTTGGCGGAATGTTCGGCTGCTTCTTCACAAGCGAAAAGAAAGTGACAACTTTTGATCAGGTGATGGCATGTAATGTCCCTCAGTTCAAACGTTACTTTCATTTGATGCTGGAGAATAACGTATACCTGGCACCCTCGGCATTTGAGGCAGGATTTGTCTCAGCAGCGCACGGGAAGGCAGAAATTGCCCAGACACTTGCTGCTGCTGATAAAGCCTTTAGCAGCCTATAAAAGCCATTTACCCAATGACTCTCCCAACCCCGACGATCGGAATTATTGCAAATGACAAAGCTGGACGTTTACGGAATCGGTAACGCACTGGTCGATAAGGAATTTGAAGTAGAGGATGCCTTTTTTGCAGAAGCAGGCATCCAGAAAGGCTTCATGACACTAATCGATCAATCACAACAAGAACAGTTACTGTCCCTGCTTAATCGAAGATACCCGATAAAAAAGCGCGCGGGCGGGGGCTCAGCAGCTAACTCTTTATATGCTTTGAGCCAATTCGGAGGCAAAGCGTTTTATACCTGTAAAGTCGCCAACGATGAAACTGGCGACTTTTATGTCTCAGAGCTTGGCAACCATAATATTCAGACCAACCTGAGTGCGGAGCGCGAAAGCGGTCACACCGGACGCTGCATCGTCATGGTAACTCCCGATGCAGAGCGCACAATGCTCACCCATCTCGGTATTTCACAGTATGTGTCTGTTGATGACCTGAATCTGGACGCCGCCGCCAAAGCTCAGTATGTATACATTGAGGGCTATCTGGTTACTTCGGAGACTTCAAGAATTGCCGGCATTGAACTGAAGCAACATGCCGAGCGGACAAATGTCAAAACCGCACTGACATTTTCCGACCCTGCAATGGTGGAGTACTTTGCTGACGGGATAAATCAACTGATCGGGGGCGGTGTTGATCTGTTATTCTGCAATGAAAAAGAGGCAAAAATCTGGTCTGGCGAAGAAGATTTTGATGCGGCCTGCAAAAAAATCGGCACCATCGCCAAGCAATTTGCGATCACACGCGGTGCTCAGGGCGCCTTGTTGTTTGATGGTGAACGCTACATCAACATCGCGCCGCACAAAGTGATTGCTGTTGATACTAATGGTGCTGGCGACATGTTTTCAGGCGCATTTATGTTTGGTATCACTAAAGGCATGTCATTCCAGGACGCCGGTGATCTTGCCAGTCTGGCATCCGCCACCGTTGTATCGGAATTTGGCCCCAGGCTTACACCCGCGCAACACTTGGAGATTCTGACAAGGTTTTTAGCCACGCGGCCGTTATGATGTGCCGGCCTGTTCCCGGCACATCGGCACGATTACTGTACTCGCTGGAACACCTGCTCCTGACCATCGGCCAACTGGCGCATTTGCTCAGGCGAGTCAAACTCAACACGACTGACAACCTCCTGTCCCATTGCGTTCAGACGAATGTTATCCGCATCTACCCATTCGTAGGGGAAACTCATTCCAAACTCGCGAACAGTGACATCGGTTTCACCATAAACAAGCGTCATAGCCTGACCTTGAATCTCTGCTGACCAGGCACCGATAATCATCTCAGCTTTTGTAGGTTCAGGAGTTGATGCGCATGAAACCAAAAACAATGACACCAGTAATGTTCCAACTAACTGCAGATTACGCATAACTTTTCTCCTTTTTTATAGGTGGTTTTAACATCTTGTTGAAGTGTAATGCAGCAAACAGTTTTTCGCATGCTTTAAATCGACGCGGCTCCATGCAAACCGATGAAATCGGGCAGCTGATTCTGATGTAAGCGTTGTTTCGTGCAAGACAATTTAAGAAGGAAAATCAATATGACAAAACCAGTCAATGGCACATACCGTCACTACAAAGGACCTCTTTACGATGTACTGGGATTGGCTCGCCATAGCGAAACAGAGGAGTGGCTGGTGGTTTATCGCCCGCAGTATGGAGAGCGCGGGCTGTGGGTGCGTCCGCTGAATATGTTCACCGAACAGGTAATCCATAACGGCAGATCAGTGCCCAGATTTGAGTATGTGGGCACTCACGCAGGCGCTGACATTGATAACATTGACGTCAGGGACTAGTGGTAGACGACGCTTTGCGCTGTGCGTTCTTGGCAGCAATTTTTTCGCGTCGCCGCTCCTGCATGACCAGCGACATTGGCTCCCCGATATGGGTTTCACCACGCTCCCGGGCCAACTGCATCTGCCGCTCACGCTCAGCAAAGCGCTCTACCTTTTCCTGGGTATGGCGATCGAAACAGTGTGGACAACTGACGCCCGGTTTAAAGTGTTGTGATGTTTTCTCCTCATCTGTGATTGGCATACGACAAGCGTGGCATTGATCATAGGTGCCTCTTTCGAGGCGATGATTGACGGTCACGCGGTTATCAAACACAAAACACTCACCGCGCCAGAGGGATTGTTCCTCAGGCACTTCCTCAAGATATTTGAGGATGCCACCCTGTAAATGATAAACCTCAGAAAATCCGCTCTGTTTCAGGAAAGCGGTCGATTTTTCACATCGGATTCCTCCCGTGCAGAACATCGCCACCTTTTTATGACGAGCCGGATCAAGGTTTTGCTGCACAAAATCAGGAAATTCGCGAAACGCATCGGTCTCGGGGTTGATTGCGCGTTCAAAACTGCCAATTTCAAACTCGTAATGATTCCGGGTATCAATCAGCAGCACTTCCGGATCAGAAATCAGTGCATTCCAATCCTGTGGCTTAATGTAGGTACCTACGATGAGACAGGGATCAATATCCTCAACCCCCATGGTAACAATCTCGCTTTTCAGCTTGACCTTAGTACGGTAGAAAGGGTTTTCCTCGGTCACGGATTCTTTGATTTCAATCGGTGCCAGACGCTCATCGGCTCGAATCCAGCGTATCACTGCATCAATGCCGTCTCGCGAGCCTGCGATGGTGCCGTTGATTCCTTCCCTCGCAAGCAGCAGAGTTCCTCTGACAGCGTTGTCCATCAATATCTTGTGGAAGGGCGCGCGCAACGCTTGATAGTCTTCAAGGCGGACAAAGCGATACATCGCTGCCACCACAACAGGCTTGTTCATCTGCAATACTCTCCAATCTGCTCACCGGAACGTAAAACCGGCGCTGCTCAAAACGCACGCATTTTATACCAGATCAAGTTCATGCTCATTGATTATGCGCAAGAACGCCTGACCATATTTAGTCAATTTCCCTTGACCGACACCATTAACTGACAGCATCTGCTGTGAATTCAGGGGTCTTAACTGAACCAGTTCCAGCAGGGTTGCATCATGAAAAATGACATAGGGCGGCACATCAAACTGCTCTGCCAACTGTTTGCGACAGGCCCTGAGCGCCTCAAACAGGCGTCTGTCTTCAGGCAACATAGCCTGATCAGACTGGCGCTGGCGTACGCCCTTACTACTGACTTCCTGCACATCCTCACGCAGGCGGATATTCTCATCTCCTTTTAGAACGGGGCGGGCGCGCGCTGTCAGGTAAAGCCCTCCGAAACTGTTGTGATCCACACCCAGATACGCCCTTGCCACCAATTGACGGAAGACTGACTGCCACTGAGACTTGTCGAGGTCTCTGCCAATACCAAATGTACTCAGATTGTGATGGCCATTCTGGAGAACACGCTCGCTCTCCAGACCGGAGAGCACTTCAATCAGGTATGCAACACCAAAGCGTTGACCTGTGCGGTACACACACGACAATGCTTTCTGACTGGCAACTGTTCCATCCCACGTTGGGGCGGGATTGAGACAGGCATCACAGTTATTGCAGCGATCGGGCGCCTCTTCACCAAAATATTGTCGCAATGCCTGACGGCGGCAACTGGTAATCTCACAAAGCCCAAGCATGGCATCCAGCCTGATGCGCTCAAGCCGTTTGAATTGTTCATTCCCCTGAGACTCATCCATCATCTGACGCAGTTTTATAACGTCCTGCAATCCGTAGACCATCCAGGCAGTTGCAGGTTCCCCATCTCGCCCGGCGCGCCCCGTCTCCTGATAATAGGATTCAATGCTCTTGGGCAGATCCAGGTGCACAATAAATCGCACATCTGGTTTGTCTATGCCCATCCCAAAGGCGATGGTAGCAACCACAATGACGCTGTCTTCCCGCAGAAACCGCTGCTGATTGCGTAATCTGTCTGCAGCACTCAAACCGGCGTGATAAGGCAAGGCGGTGAAGCCTTGCTGCTCAAGCCAATAGGCGGTCTCCTCGGTTTTTTTTCGCGACAGGCAATAAATGATTCCAGCGTCACCGGTATGTTCTCGGCGCAGAAAGTCGAGCAACTGTTGCCGGGGATTTTTCTTTTGAGTGATGCGATATTGAATATTGGGCCGATCGAAGCCGGTGACAAAATGTCTTGCATGCTGCAGTTCGAGCCGGTTGATGATCTCTTCGCGCGTGGCCGCATCCGCTGTCGCCGTTAATGCTATCCGGGGGATATCTGGGAAACGCTGGTGCAGAATACTGAGCAGAAGGTAATCGGCGCGGAAGTCATGACCCCACTGGGAAACACAATGCGCCTCATCAATGGCAAAAAGCGCAATCTCCAGCCCCGCCAACATCTCCAGCGTTCCGGCCTGACTTAACCGCTCAGGCGCCAGATACAACAAATCCAACTCGCCACGACGCAGAGCGCGCATGACAGTCTGATAGTCATCGCTTGAGAGTGTAGAGTTGATAAATCCTGCACGGACCCCTGCTGCGCGCAGGGCATCGACCTGGTCCTGCATCAAAGCAATCAAGGGGGAAATAACCACGCCTACGCCGGCGCGCAGCAAAGCAGGAATCTGATAACAGAGGGATTTTCCACCACCGGTAGGCATGAGCACCAAGGCGCTGCGTCCGGCGATGATCTCAGAGATTACTTCGGCCTGTGCGCCGCGAAAATCTTCATAACCAAAAACGGTTCTGAGAATTTTTCTCGCCGCATCAATATCCTGAGAGTGAGACGTTACAGAAACCACCTGCACCATCTTAGCGCCCAGCCTGAAGTCGCTCCCGATATGCAGGCAGAACCGACTGCAGCTTGGCCGTGTTTTCCGGCCCAAGTCGTAACAGTTGTTTCTGCACGGGGGTCATGTCTTCTATCCTGCTTTCGGCATATAAAAACATAACTGATGGCTTGATGAGCTGAAAAGGTCCGATTTCAGAGGGGGCATTCATGATCTGATCAATGGCCCGTATCAGTACTGCATCAAAACTGCCTTGATAGCCAATTTCCGCGTAGGCTTCCTGAAACAAGGGCCGTAACGCCCTGTACACACTGACGGCCTGCTGAGGATCAAGTTCAACCAACAAATCCACCAACGAATCAAAACGTTGGTGCGTCAAGGGGGACATTTCAAAAAGATTGGTATCGATCTCGGTGGCGATGAACTCAGAATCGATGCGTCGCAGGGGGTATTCCAACAAAGGAAGTTCCCCTTCAGCGGCATTGCTGACAAACACGACGAATTTGCGGATCAGGTCTTCGGGGGCCAGCACTCGCAAGAGGCTTGCCCCCATTTCCATACTTGCAAGGCGAGCAACCACAAAAGGATCACTGGTATTCAGTGACGGCAATGGTTCGGAGGGTTCTTCCGGCTCAGGTTCAACCGCCGGCGCAACGGGTATGCTGACGAGTTCCGCTGCCGGTTGTGCAGGCCTTGCATCAGCGGCCGCAGGCGCGGCAGCAGGCATTACCCTTTCGACGGGCGCTGGCTGAGGCGTATCGATTGTCACCGTTCGAGTTGCCTCTGGCGACTCAAAAGTCATCGCGAGGTAAACGAGAAAAGTGACCCCTACCAGGGAGAGAACAGCAATTATTGCGAGAGTTTTATGAGCCATAGTGCGGAGTATTCTTGCACACGCTTGTTAACCGGAGCAAGACAACGCGGTGGGCATCATCACAATGCCCACAAATATCATTATCAAGCCAGAAACCGGCCATACTCCACACTGTTATCACCCTTAAAGTCCGGCAGATTGTGCAACACGGGGAAAACCAAGGGCCGACATACTGTCTGCGAGATCTTTGCCTGCAGATGAAGGATTGGTCGATTTGTCAATCTTCACAACAATACCTTGAGCGTCGATGTAATAGGTCCAACGATTTGCGAAGCCACGCTCGCTGAGTACGCCAAATGCCTCCGTCATGGTCTTTTCAGGATCGGCCAGAACAGGAAAGTCCAGTTCATACTCTTTGGCGAACTCGGTATTCTTTTCAACTGTATCAACGCTGGCCATAAAATAAGCGACATCATAACTTTTTATTTCATCGCTGCTGTCGCGAATCGCTTTGCACTGAATCGTGCAGCCACCGGTAAAAGCCGCCGGGAAAAAAGCCAGAACAACGGGCTGCTTTCCAACAAAATCTGCCAGGGAATAAGTCTGACCATTTGACGCCTGCAGGCTGAAATCAGGCGCTTTATCGCCAACTTCCAACGCCGAAGCCAAAGTTGGCAGAATCATCGTTGCTGCAGACAACAAGGTGATCGCAGCACTACGTACAAGCGTTTTTCCAAATTGTTTTAACATCATTTCTCCTGAGATTTATGACTGAAGACCATTGATTAAAAGTTTATCGCGCGGCTACCACATTCCAAAGCTTGTACGACGGGATTGCCGCATTAGCTCATCACTGACGTCGCTCAATGATTTCAGGTTAGCCTGCGTAAGAGCAGACTGCTCGATTGCAAACGCAGGGTTTGCCACCAGCAAATCATTAAGCCCTTGCTCTGCGCGTTGAAGATTCAGTTGCGCACGTTCCAGCTGATTGCGCCGCTGATTGTTTGCCTGATGGTAATAATCCGGATTGTTCACAGTTTCCTGCCAACACACTCTTTGAGCGCCACCGCTGGCATCTGCAACCGTTCGGCACACAGTCTGGGTAAGATAACGTGGCGCCGTAATCATCATCTCACTCATGCCCGGATCGAGCAGATGACGCGCCATTTCAACATCAATCAATGCACTGGCGTAAGTCAACCGCCACTGACGTGACACATCACTGCGAGACTGTGCATGGACAATGGCTGCGGCGTACATCTCTTTGGTGTCCTCCAGGGATTGTACCGCCTGAAATGTCCCCGG
>CANHAR010000108.1 GCA_947458495.1 Gammaproteobacteria bacterium
CAAGAACTTGAAGCCTGACGGTATCACAAGCCCTTTGGCCTGAACGTTGTTTGAAACATGATAATGGAGGATTCAAGTATGAGTACCAACACATTACACAGTCTGGGATTAGGTCTGGCGACACTGGACTCTCAAGGTAAAGTTATTGAGGTGTATTTCCCGGAGCCTGTACTGAATCCCGCAGCTGAATCCGTTATCGCCCTCAGTATGCATTGCGGATATGAACGCGGAAACGCTGATATCAGATTAAGTACTACACAACGCAACGAGATTGCCGACGATAGTTCGATCCCGATGAGTCAGCTGTTGCGTGAAACCTTAAAGACCAGTCGTTCGCAGATCGTGGCCATGTTTCTGGCTGAGAACAGTGCGCCTGTCAGCGTGGCTGAGGTGTATCTCAAGCTACATTTGCTTTCCCATCGCTTGGTCAAACCTCATGCGCTCAATCTGCAAGGTGCTTTTGGTATTCTCCGAAATATTGCCTGGACCAATCAGGGGGCGATTGCGGTCGAGGAATTGGCTGCCAGACAATTGCAGGCGCGCAGTAATGGCGAACTCCTTGATGTGATGTCTGTTGATAAATTCCCCAAAATGTCGAACTACGTGGTACCCGGTGGTGTGAGGATTGCCGACACAGCGCGTGTGCGTCTGGGTGCCTATGTGGGTGAAGGCACCACAGTTATGCACGAAGGTTTTATAAATTTTAATGCGGGCACCGAGGGCTCGGCCATGGTGGAGGGCCGCATCTCTGCGGGCGTTGTTGTGGGTGAAGGCAGTGATCTGGGTGGTGGTTGCTCAACCATGGGAACACTTTCCGGAGGCGGTACCGCGATTATCTCGGTTGGTCGCGATTGTTTGATAGGAGCCAATGCGGGCATCGGCATCGCTCTGGGCGATCGGTGTATTGTGGAGGCGGGTCTTTATGTTACAGGTGGCACCATCGTCAGTGTGCTCGATCACGAAGGCCAATTGGTGCAACACACTAAAGCACGTGACTTGTCTGGTCGCAATGACCTGTTGTTTCGTCGAAACTCACAAACCGGTGCGGTCGAATGTAAAACCAATAAAACCAGCATTGCCCTAAACGAAGAATTACACAGTCACAACTGACAGGCCCGCTTTTGTCGTCACAGGTCCAAAATATGCCTAACAAATTGAATACAGCGCAGCTATCTCCAACAGCAGCACTTGCCGTGCAGTTGATGCAAATACCTTCGGTCACGCCGGATGATAAGGGTTGCAATCAGGTGATGATCGACCGCCTGGCGGCGTTGGGTTTTACCATTGAAACCATGCGCTTTGGCAACGTCAATAATTTCTGGGCAAGGTATGGTCAGAGTGGTCCTGTTCTGTGTTTTGCAGGTCATACCGATGTCGTGCCTTCCGGGCCTGAGGAAAAGTGGTCATCTCCTCCTTTCGAACCTGCAATTCGGGACGGCTATCTTTATGGTCGTGGTGCGGCGGATATGAAGGGCAGCCTGGCTGCCATGATTACAGCGTGTGAAGCGGTGATGAATGACTCACAAACCAGCGATGAAGAACTGGCAGGTTCGCTGGCGTTCCTGATCACTGCTGATGAGGAAGGTGCGGCGATTCATGGAACCCGTGAAGTCATCAACACCCTGGAGAAACGCAATGAAAAGATCACCTGGTGTGTGGTTGGCGAACCCAGCAGCTCGGAACGCCTGGGGGATGTTGTTAAGGTTGGCAGGCGCGGGTCTTTGCATGGAAAACTGACTGTTCATGGTGTACAGGGACATATTGCCTATCCGCATCTTGCCAGAAACCCTGTGCATCAGGCGATGCTTCCTTTGTACGAACTGACTCAAGAGATCTGGGATCAAGGCAACGAAGTCTTCCCCCCCACCAGTTTTCAGATTTCCAATATTCATGCAGGAACAGGGGTTGATAATGTGATTCCAGGAACACTGGAAGCCTTATTCAATTTTCGCTTCTCAACTGAGCTCAATGAATTAATCATTCGTCAGCGGACTGAGGCGATCCTGGATAAATTTGAGCTGGAATACAGCCTGGACTGGAAATTGTCCGGGCTGCCATTTCTGACACGCAATGCTGTGTTAATTGATGCCGTCAGACGCAGCATCTTCGACGTTAATGGCGTTACCACAACCCCTTCTACAACTGGAGGAACGTCTGATGGTCGTTTTATCGCCCCTACCGGTGCAGAAGTGGTCGAAGTGGGCCCGTGTAATGCCAGTATTCACAAAATTGATGAACATGTGCGTTTGGCAGATCTGGATGAGCTCGCTCTGATATATCAGGGAATCATCAGACGATTGTTGCTGCCCGCATAAATATCAAAGCGACTGGTCTTGCCTTTGATTGATGCTGAGGGTTGTATGTTATCCAGAGGAATAGCACGTAAAGGTCGTTTAACAACCACCTTGCGCGCAAGCGTTAGTGCCAGTGGCAACAGATTGTTTCCCAAGGCTTCCTCTCCGTGCAGTTGTTGCAGCAGGTAGCGATTTTTTTAACCCTGGCGCTTTTATCCCTGTCTGGAAACATCGGGTCCAGATAGATGACTTGGGCCTCAGGCAGGGTCAGCATCACGTCAAGACTGTTGCTGGCAGAACACAGATGCATCCTTCCCAATGCTTCCTTAGTGAGTCGCGCTGCGGAGCAGTCGCTTCCGGCAGACTGCATCCCTCTCTTCATTCCGTCTGCGAGCAGTGCATGGATCAGTGGCGATTGTTCGATCAGAGTTACATGCCAGCCAGCACACGCCAGGATAAATGCATCCAGACCAAGGCCCGCAGTGGCATCTATCAAATGCGCTGCTGGTACCATTGGGGACTCGCAAGAATTTAAGGGATGTGCTGTTGTTGTGTTCAGCGGTCGTTGCCCCATGGCTTTGACAACGGCCTCAGCAGACAGCGCTTTGCTGATTCTATGCTGCAGTGCCGGTTCACAAAAGTCTACGCAAAGCACTCCAGCCTCGGGCTCATCAGGTAAATGCAGATAAAGTCGTTCGTTTTGATGGAACAGTTCTGTTCGCAAGTCTTGTGCCTCCGCCCCGTCACAACTGCTCAGACAGTTGCATAGTGCAGATCGTCATTCAGATACACAGGTAGGGCATGCTCAGGTGACAGGCCGCCACCTGTATGGAATTGATGTGTTGCAAGATCAGCAAGCAGTAATGCATCACATGAAGGATTGAAGTCATGCTCAATAAAAGGTGTCTTCAAGTCAGCAAGTAAGGCATGTCCCCACCCTGCCCCGGATGCAATCCATCGCGTGGGCCTTGAATGTGATACCTCAGAAATAGTCAGGTCATCCAGAGTGGTCTGCAATTGTCTGACGTCGAGCATTTGATCAGGTAGTTTTCCTGTTGGGAAACCAGCGTCGTCTGACGAGTAAACTGCGAAATAAAACTCGGATTCGCGCGCATGCACACACACTGCAATCAAAATTATCTCTGATGTGTTTTTTTGATCACGCTTGCGAAGGCTATCGAAGGCCATCATCGCTAAAGATGATACGCAAACGACCTGGCACCCTGCTCCAAAAGCAAGCCCTTGCGTCACGGCTGCACCAATGCGTAAACCGGTAAAAGATCCTGGTCCACTGATCATGGCAATAGCGTTGATTGACGAAAGTGCAAGATCATGCTGATTGAGAATACTCTGAACCATTGTTAATACTTCATCAGCATGCTTACGCGGTTGATTGCTGCTTTGTATGCTACGGATAACAGATGAACTTAATCCGACCGAGCATTTATCAAAGGCACTATCTATGGCAAGTATGCTGAAAGTATCGATCAGGGCCGGAGGATGTTTATAAATGTCTGACACTGCGTATTCCGACGTTATGACTGGATTCGAAGGTTCAGACATCACATCCGGTGAAACTCCGGATGTGATTTGTCTGCGGGAGGATCAGCTTTGAACTGTCACTTCTGCGGCAGGTGCCGAAGGTGCAGCGGGGGCTGTTGCTGCAATTTGTGGCTTTTTAACAGCACGTTTGGCAGGCGCCTTGGTCGCAGCTGATTTGCCAGCTACAACCGGTGCTTTTTTCGCAGTGGCTGCTTTGGCTGCTGCAGGCTTGGTTGCGGCTGGTTTGGCAGCAGCTTTGACTGCCGCTGGTTTTTTCGCCGTAATTGCTTTTTTACTCGCAGCTTTTGGTGCGGTAATGGGTTTAGCTGCAACTTTCTTTACCTTTGCAGGAGCCTTGGCAGCTGCGGGTTTTGCAGCCAGCTTTTTCGCTGATGCTTTTTTTGGCGCTGGTTTTGCTGCAGCCTTTTTGGCGACGGGTGCTTTTTTAGGTGATTTGGTCGCCGCAGCTACTTTAACTGCAGGTTTTGCTGCTGCGGGTTTTACGGCTGCTTTGCTGGCGGTTGCGCTTTTGGCAGGTTTAGCTTTTGCTTTAGCAATTTTTGCCTGGATTGCGGCTTTTTTTGCTGCAGCTTTATCGCGGGTTGCTTTTAATTTTGCAGCGGCTTTTGCTTTTGCTGCAGCTTTTTTTGCAGCTGCCTTTTCGCGAACTGCAATGGATTTTGCTAAGGACTTGGCTTTGGCAGCGGCTTTTTTGGCAGCTGATTTTGCTTTGGCTGCAGCTTTTTTTGCAGCAGCTTTTTCTTTGTTCTTTAGTTTTTTGTTTCGGGCAGCTTCTTTTGCTGCATCGGATTTTTTACGTTTCTTTACGAACTGAGCAGCAAATGCTTTAACTGCTTTTTCCAAATCAGCTTCAGCTTTGGCGGCAATCTGTGCCTTGCGTGCTTCGGCGGACTGTTTGGTCGCTTCCATTGCAGCTTTTGCTTTTGCTGAATCAGTGATGGCTTTCACCTGTGATTTGGCAGCCTTGAGTTTATCGTTAATAGCGGTCAAGTTTGCGGCAGCTTTTTTCGCGGCGGTTTCAGCACTTAGTAGAGCCTTTTTTCCAGCTGCGGTAGTACTTTTTGCTGCTTTAACTGCTGCGGCCTTTGCTTTGGCTTCAGCGGCTTCCAGTTTCTTTTTTCCGGCTGCAAGTTCTTTTTCAACTTTTGCCAGAGAGGCTTCTGCTTTTGCCAAGGCAGCGTCTTTCAATTTTTTTACTGCTGACACGGCAGACGTTTTCTTTTTCGCTTTAACTTTGGCCATACAATTCGATCTCCATTACTGTGGAAGACAACCACCATCATCACGCAACACGGACACATCCGGGTTTCGACCGCACGATAACACAAAAAATTATTACCATACAGTGATATGGGTTAAATAAGAGATGGTTTGCTGGAATAAAGTAGCAGTTATTTGCTCAATACCCGCGCAAGCCTGGAACGGATTTCCTGCACGCTGTCCTGTCCATCAATACTCACTACCTGAACACTGGCACCAGATTTTTCGAGACTTTCATAAAAATTTACCAGAGGTTTGGTTTGTTCATGATAAACAGCGAGTCTTTTTCTAACGGTTGCTTCCTTATCATCATCGCGTTGGATTAATGCTTCACCAGTCAGATCGTCTGCGCCTTCTTGTACCGGAGGATTATGCTTGATGTGATAGATTCGCCCTGACGCAGGATGCACGCGGCGGCCACTGAGCCTGCTGACAATTTCCTCATCGTTGACACGAATCTCGATCACTCGATCAATATCGATACCCGCATCCACCATCGCCTGAGCTTGTGGAATCGTGCGCGGAAAACCATCTAGCAAATAGCCATTCTCGCAATCTGATTGTTTAATGCGTTCTTCAACCAACGCAATAATAATCTCATCTGTTACGAGCCCCCCACTGCTCATCACCCCGGAAACCAATTTTCCGAGCTCGCTGCCAGCCTTGACTGAAGCACGCAGCATGTCACCAGTAGAGATCTGCGGGATACCCAGTTCGGAAGTGATAAACTGTGCTTGTGTACCTTTGCCGGCACCCGGGGCTCCCAATAAGATTATGCGCATATCTTCTCCAGTGTTCAGTGTTCAATAGTAATTTAATTTTTCTGAGCCTTTGCGTCTTGCCACCACTGGTCAAGCAGTTTGGCATCACACTCTGCCAGACCTTTATCAGATCTGGCCGCTGTTTGTTCAATGAATTTGAATCGTGATTCAAATCGTTTGTTTGCATCTCTCAGGCTCGCATCTGGATCCAGCCCGAGATGTCGGGCGAGGTTAACGCAAGTAAAAAGCAAATCACCCAACTCGTGATGTTGCTGTTTTTCGTTACCGGATGATACGGCTTCTTTTAGTTCGATGACTTCTTCATCAAGTTTGGTTATCACCCCCCCAGCACTTGACCAGTCAAAACCAACGGAAGCAGCACGTTTTTGAAGTTTTACAGCTCTGTCCAGCGCGGGCATGGATGTTGCCACATCATCCATTACACTGACAGAGCGTCCTTGCGCTTCGCGTACTCGTTCCGCATTTTTTATTTTTTCCCAGTTTCTTTCAACTTCCTCTGCAGTCAATGAAGTTGCCTGACCAAAGCTGCCAAGTGTCCCATCTGGAAAAATATGAGGATGTCGATGTAACAATTTTTGTGTGATCGCCTCAGCAACATCTTTCAGATCGAACCAGCCCTGTTCCTGAGCTATCCGCGCGTAAAATACCACTTGAAACAGCAAATCCCCAAGTTCATCACAGATTTTTTCAGGATTGCCTTGATCTATGGCATCAATCACCTCATAAACTTCCTCAAGAGTATGTCGGGTCAGGGATGAAAGAGTCTGTTTTCGGTCCCATGAGCATCCGTTTTGAGGATCTCTTAGGTTCGCCATCAAAGTCAGCAGTGCTTCAATGGCCTCAGTTTGTGAGAGCTTGCTTGTCACGTTATTGATCCTCCAGACGGGTCGCCTCAATGACACTATCAACGTCATTGAGGTGATCCAGCGCCCGTGCCAGTCGGCTGAATGAGTCAGTCTCAATCTCAAGTTGCATATAGGCAGTGGCAGATTGCCTGTTACTACGAGTATTAATTGCGAGTATGTAAATACCTTCGCCCGCCAGTATCGTAGACACATCGCGCAGCAGTCCCGTCCTGTCGTGCGCCAGGATACCCAGGTGCAGAGTCAGGGACTGGTGCTCACGCGTCTCAGTCTGAATGCCGGAGAACAAGTCAGCCGGTGCGACTTCTGTTCTGAGCTGTCTGAGAATATCGATCACTTCGGATACTGAAATCGCACCTGTGCCGACTGACACAAACAGCCCTTCGACACTCTTACAGCCCAGCTTTCGCGCAATCTCCTCATAGGGAATATTGCGAATCGCAAGTCTTTTAAATTCAGTCATCAGCCAATCTTTACCATACTGCAGATTCTGCTCTTTGTTCTGCAACTTGAACCATTGCACAAGCTTTGCACGCGATCTGGGGGTGTTTGCGTAACCCAGGTGAGGCTTGAGCCATTCTCTGTCCGGCATGTTTAATGGGTTCGACATGACTTCTACCCGGTCACCGGTTTTAAGCCGATAGTTAAGCGGAACAATTTTGTCGTTAACACGCGCCCCAGAACAGTGGTGACCCACTTCAGTGTGCACGTAATACGCAAAATCAAGCGGCGTAGCGCCAGCCATCAGATCAACAACGTGCCCTTCCGGTGTAAACACGTATATTCTGTCGTCCCCTCTTGCATCACTGCGTAGTTGCTCTGCCAGGCCGCCAACCATGCCCATTTCGTCGTGCCATGCGAGCACCTGACGTAGCCACTCAATTTTTTCTTCGAATCCATCTTTATAGTTGGGATCTACAATCCCTTCTTTATAGCGCCAATGTGCGCAGACCCCCAGTTCAGCGTCATCATCCATCGCATAAGTACGGATCTGTATCTCGAAAACTTTCTGATGCGGGCCGATGACTGCAGTATGCAGTGACTGATAGCCGTTTTCTTTAGGATTGGCGATGTAATCGTCAAACTCATTCGGAATTACGCGCCAGATATTGTGCACAATACCAAGCGCTGCGTAACAGTCCCTCACTTCGGGTACAAGCACTCTGACCGCGCGGATATCATAGATCTGGCTGAAATCCAGTTGCTTGCGCTGCATCTTGCGCCAGATGCTGTAAATACTTTTTGCCCGGCCATTTATCTCAGCATCAATTCCTGCACGATTGAACTGTCTGCGCAGCTCCTCAGTCACCTCGGTGATAAATCGTTCCCGGTCTACCCTGCGCTCATCGATCAGGCTGGCGATGCGCTTGTAGTTATCAGGTTGCAGATATCGGAATGATAAGTCCTCCAATTCCCACTTGAGTTGTCCTATGCCCAGTCGGTGCGCAAGCGGCGCATAAATATCAAAAACTTCTTTCGCGACGCGCTGACGCTTTTCTTCGCTGGCATTTTTGACAGAGCGTATGGCACAGGTTCTTTCCGCCAGTTTGATCAGTGCGACCCTGACATCATCAACCATCGCAAGCAGCATTTTGCGAACGTTTTCTATTTGATCCTGGCTTTGACCCAGGACGCGGGTTTTGCTGGTATCAGTCTCGTTGATTGCGGCCATGCGCAAAACACCTTCCAGAAGGCGTGCCACACTGTCGCCGAATTCTTGTCTGACCTCTTCAAGCGGTAATCGCGATTCGCGTACAGGCCGATACAACAAAGCAACAACAATCGCTTCACTGTCCAGATGTAGTTGGGCAAGAATCTCAGCCATCTCCAAGCCAGTGCGATAACTGCTGATGCCGGGCGACCAGGCGTTATGCTCGGCAACGGTCTGTTGTTCAAGCTGCCAGCTCAGGTGACAGGCTTTCTGCAATTCGTCGTGTTTTGAGAGACCGACGTACGTTTCCAGCCGATTCAACCACTGCTCAAAGTTGACGCTGCCGTCAGGATTAAACGAGTACTCTTCGCGAACCTGGACCATACAGAAACCTGTTTATTTGACTCGCTCAAAACGAGCCATGGATTCGACATGGCCGGTATGGGGAAACATGTCCATTACGCCGGCATGAGTCAACCGATACCCCTGTTTA
>CANHAR010000109.1 GCA_947458495.1 Gammaproteobacteria bacterium
GATTGCTCGGGAATTCGGCTTTTTTCTCCTGGCTTGAAGATAACATTGACGCGCTGATGGCCCGGGATGCCGACAAGATGGCGTATGCAGTGCGGATTTGCTGCGAGGAAAAAGCCCGCATTGTGGCGGCTGATGAAAGAGAAGGTGGGCTGCGCGCCTTGCTCAATCTTGGACATACCTTTGGTCACGCGATAGAAGCGGCGATGGGTTATGGCACGTGGTTACATGGTGAGGCGGTGGGCGCCGGAATGGTCATGGCGGCAGACCTGTCGCACCGAATCGGCTGGCTGAACGCCGTAGATGCCAGGCGTGCGCGCGCGTTGATCGAAAGGGCAGGTCTGCCTGTCGCGCCGCCATCGACAATGACGGCTGATCAGTTTCTGAATTTGATGTCCGTGGACAAAAAAGTGCAGTCCGGGAAAATCCGGTTTGTTTTGCTGCGCGGTATCGGTAATGCGGTGCTGGCGTCGGGCATCGCGCCAGCATTGTTGGACGAAACCCTGACGGCCGGCAACACGCTGTGTCTTTGAGACTTATCAGGTCTTTGCCGGTCGATATCCATTAAATGAGTAATTGTTTTGCAACCGCTAAGGAGCTGCCAGTGGCCGCACTAAAAAATGACAGATTCTTGAGAGCATTAACAGGACAGCCTGTGGATGTGACACCCGTATGGATGATGCGGCAGGCGGGACGTTATCTGCCTGAATACCGGGCAACCCGCAAATTGGCCGGTGATTTTATGAGCTTGTGTCAGTCGCCTGAGCTTGCTTGTGAAGTGACTTTGCAGCCACTGCGTCGATACGCGATGGATGCTGCCATTTTGTTTTCGGATATTCTGACAATCCCGGATGCAATGGGACTGGGCCTCTATTTTTCAGAGGGAGAAGGCCCACGCTTTCACAAAACCGTTCGCACAGCAGCCGATGTTGAGCAGCTGCCAATCCCGGACATGGCGCGCGACCTGGGTTACGTCACTGATGCGGTTTCATTAATCAGGCGCGAGTTGAATGGATCAGTACCATTGATCGGCTTTTCAGGGAGTCCCTGGACGCTGGCAACCTACATGATTGAAGGCAGCGGCAGTAAGGATTTCCGACATGCCAAAGCATTTATGTACAACCAGCCGGAACAGATGCATCTGCTGCTTGATAAGCTTGCGCAATCAGTAACAGCCTATCTGAATGCACAGATCGCAGCTGGCGCTCAGGCCGTGCAGATATTTGATACCTGGGGTGGCATTCTGACAACACAGGCTTACCGTGAGTTTTCACTGGCCTATATGAAAAAAATAGTGGCCGGACTGACCCGCGAGTCCGAAGGCCGGAAGGTGCCTGTCATTTTATTCACAAAAAATGGCGGACTTTGGCTGCAGGACATCGCTGACAGCGGATGTGATTGTGTCGGTCTGGATTGGACCATTGAAATAGGTCGGGCCCGCTCGTTGATTGGGAGCAAAGTCTCGCTGCAAGGCAATATGGATCCATCGATTCTTTACTCAACACCTGACAGTATTCGTGCCGAGGTGCGAAGAGTTCTTGCATCGTATGGTACTGGCAGTGGTCATGTGTTTAACCTGGGTCATGGCATCACGCCTGATGTTGACCCTGCAAATGTCAGCGCCTTTGTGGATGCGGTGCATGAGTATTCTGCTGAATACCATCGCTGATCTGTATCGGTACAGCCCGCATCTGCGGGTTGTGCCACTGGCAGTCATTGCCCTTGGCTCCAATCTGTCAGGGCCAAATGGCAGCCCACAAGATAACCTGAAAGCGGTATTGCCCGCTTTGCAATTGCTGTCTACCTCTCCGTTGCTGGTCTCTGACACCGTTGTTACTGAACCGGTTGATTGCCCGCCTGGGAGTCCGCCATTTGCGAATGCAGTGGCTGTTTTGTGTCCTGGAAACGGCGTTTCTCCTGTCGAGTTACTGCTTGCTTTGCAGAGCGTTGAAACCAGTTTTGGGCGGAGCCGAAAAGGTGTCCGTAATGAAGCGCGAATCATTGATTTGGATCTGATCAGTTTTGGTGAGCAAAGCATAGAATCGGAACAACTCATTTTGCCGCATCCCCGGGCGACGCAAAGGTTGTTTGTTCTGCAACCTTTGTTGCAGATTTGGCCTGATTTCATATTCCCGCGTGATTCACTAACTGTTAAAGAACATATCAGCATCCTTCTAAGGGGTGCTTGATCACATGCTTTAAGCATGTATACTCCCGAGTCCTGATACAAACTTTTAGGCATAGCAGCACACTCATGACACGCATGACACGTGACAGAAAAAGCATAAGACTCGGACGGCAATGCCTGTTTGCATTGTCTGTTTGTGTGCTTCCTGTTTCAGTGCTCGCTGATACGGATTCTGTTGTTGCGGCGGACATACCAGCGCAACAATCAGTCATTCGCAGCTTTGCAGACAATGCTGTGTCCACTGTTATGCAATTTGTTCGGCGGTCAGATGAGTCTGCGCCAGCCACACTGAGTCCTGATTTGCGGCTGGAGGCTTTTCCTGCGCTACAAGCCAGAGAAGATACTTTTCGGGTGCTGGATGTCAGTCTGGAACCTGTATTAATGAGCAGGGGTCTGAATGCCACTCCAGGCAAACAAGGTCTGGATCTGAGTTCGTCTTATGTCTGGGAGTCGCCGCGCTTTGGTCAATTGGTGCTTAGTACCAATACCAGTTATCTCTATAACACGGTGATTCCATCGGTGGCTCGTGAGAACGCCGCGATCGGCGTGCTTGGTGAGGGCGCCGGATCTTCGATTACCCTGATGCCAGAGCGCGCAAGCAGTCTGACCTTGAGCTGGCAGATCGGTAATCACACCGCTACGGCAGTGACCAGTCATTCTGGCGCACTTGATCAGTTGGGCTTATTGAATCTCGAAAACATGAATGCTGATGACCTGAATGAACTGGTCGGTCAGATGACCACACTTGATCTTAGTTACGGTTATAACGTCAGAGCAGGGCGTCAGGGTAATGCATCTATCTCCTTGGGTGTGAGGAATATGCTTGACCAACGCTTGCAGGCGCCGTCGGTTGTTCGCAAAAACAATGTGTTTGAGCCGGCGGGCAGCGTTGCTTATGGCACTATCAAGTATCAGTTCTGAAAAACGGCCGAGTTGACGACGTTAGTCAACATTATGCTTCATTTCTAAAACTCAAAATCCTTTCGGCTCTCTCACTTCAGCATTGGCTACTGACTGCCAACATTCATCAAGTTTCCTTTGTGGCTCCAACTAACGAGTATTACCAATTTGCGCTGACTGATTGATCCTGCTTTCTGGCACTGCAGGATGCTCATGCTCTTTTGCGGCTGGCGGATATGTGGTCAAAAGGAGTTGGCGCGTGCGACACACCAGACATCGATTCTTGCAGCACCATGCGATTTCAGGATGTCCGCCATGGCGCTCACAGTTGCAGTTGTGGTGACGACATCATCGATGATGGCGACATGCCGCTGACTGATTTGAGTAATCTGACTGCCAGCCTCAAAGACATTGCGCATGTTCTCGAGCCGCTCGGTGGCATTGAGGCCGCGTTGAGTGTGAGTGCTGGCACGTCTGTTACAGGCGTGCGACAACACAGGGATTGCACTGCGCTTGGAGATGCTGTTGGCCAGCATGGCGGATTGATTAAACCCTCGCTTTCTCAGCCGGGCAGAATGTAAGGGGACAGGGAGCAGGAAATCAGGCGCGGCACACTCTTGCTCGGCATAGGACTGCCTGAACGAAGCGTGCAGCAGGTCCCCCAGGCAGCGAGCCTCATGAAAACCGGCATGTTCTTTAAATCGCTTTATCATGGTTGAAATTGGCGACTCGTAGGCAAAGACCGATGAGCAATAATCAAACGGGGGAGGCAGGTGTTGGCAATTAATACAGGTAAATTGAGAGTTATCATCATTGTTCAACCGCCTTCGGCTCACTACCTCTGCTCGCCACAAACCGCAACGACCGCATGAAGGTGGCTGCCAAGGCAGATCAGCTTCGCACGCCTCACACAAAGCCAATGAGCGCTTTACGGGAGTTCTGCAGCACAGGCAGTGCTGCGCCGGCATAAAAACCGGGGCCGCCTTGCTGAAACAGGTTTTAAGTATTGTATAAAAATCGATCATTAGTAAATCAAAAGATAGTGTTCATGGTTGACAATGAGTGGTTGGATACTAGAGTGGCGCTCTTCTTAAACACACTTTAGTCGTTGGCCGGGACGGATTCCTCATAATCGTCTGGCCGGGCAGCGTATTGTTATCGATCAACGCAGGCGTCTCTCCTGAGGACTGCAACAACTCGCCAACATGCCTACACATCCGGACAGCGTGCCAGCTAATCATATTGTTAAAGTTGAGGGGACGCCCAAGCCAATTCCACTGAGTTGGACGCATTAGATTTTATCAGGACAGTTGCTGTCGCACGCATCATGTTGCCGGTATGACGATAACGGCGTACAGGCAGGGCCGCATTTGCTTAGCCATTGACGTTGACGTTAACGTCAACTAAAGCTAATTTATGCGCGAACCTGCGGTGATGCACCGCTGATAATTGTGATTGCTGTTTTTCAGCCGGAGTGTGACTGTGCCAGTTTACAAAGCCCCTGTCCGAGATATGAAGTTTGTATTGCACGAAGTCTTGCAGGCAGAACACCTGTTGGCACAAATGCCGGGCACTCAAGAAGTAAACGCAGAGCTTATCAACTCTGTACTCGAGGAAGCCGGTAAGGTGGCTGAACACTTGTTGGCACCGCTGAACCGCCACGGAGATGAGCAAGGATGTCAGTTTAACGGGGGTATTGTAACCACGCCCGATGGTTTCAAACAGGCTTATGAGACCTTCTCGCAAGGAGGCTGGATTGGTCTGGCGGGTGACCCGGAATACGGCGGACAGGGTATGCCCAAAACTCTGGCTGTCTGCTTTGAAGAAATGATGATGGCTGCTAACAGCTCTCTGGCACTGTATGCGGTGTTAAGCGCAGGCGCTTCCCTGGCTATCGCGCGTCATGCAAGTGATGAACTCAAGCAGGCCTACCTGCCAAAATTGTATGAAGGTACCTGGAGCGCAACCATGTGCCTGACCGAAGCTCATGCTGGAACCGATCTGGGCATGATCAAATCCAGGGCCGTTCCCCAGGCTGATGGCAGTTACCTGTTGACCGGTACCAAAATTTTTATCACCGGTGGTGAGCATGATCTGACAGAAAATATTATTCACCTCGTGCTGGCAAAGCTGCCAGATGCGCCTGCCGGGGCGCGAGGGATTTCATTGTTTCTGGTGCCAAAATTTTTGCCGGATGCCAACGGTGCGCCTGGTGCAAGAAACGCCGTCAGCTGTGGCTCCATTGAGCACAAAATGGGCATGAAAGGATCGGCTACCTGCGTGATGAATTTTGATGGAGCCAAAAGTTTTCTGGTAGGCGAGCTTAACAAGGGGCTGGCTTGTATGTTCACCATGATGAACTACGAGCGATTGACGATCGGTTTGCAGGGGCTGGGGCTGGGCGATGCGTCTTATCAGACCGCCTCTTCGTACGCACGGGATCGATTGCAGGGGCGAGCAGCCACCGGCGCGGTGTCACCCGACAAACCCGCCGACTCACTGCTTGTGCACGCGGATGTCAGGCGTATGTTGCTGACCATGCGTGCCAACACTGAAGCGGCGCGTGCTCTGGCAGCCTATGTGGGTACCCAACTCGACATGGTGTACTTTCATCCGGACGAACAGGTGCGCTCACGCGCCGCTAAACTCGTCGCTTTATTGACTCCTATTGCCAAAGCGGCATTTACCGATCGTGGTTTTGAGGCATGTGTGCTGGGTCAGCAAGTATTGGGTGGCCATGGGTACGTGCGCGAATGGGGCCAGGAGCAGCATGTGCGCGATGCGCGTATCGCTCAAATATACGAAGGCACCAACGGCATACAGGCGCTGGATCTGATGGGCCGCAAGGTCGTTTTTGATCGCGAAGGTATGCTTGACGTGCTGGTAGAGGATGTCAGGGCTTTTATTGCCAGCGAAAAAGATGGCAAGGTGGCGGGATTTGTTTCAGTGCTGGATGAAGCCTTAAATGTTCTGTTGCAAACTACCACTTGTGTGCGCGATGCCAGCGCTGGTAATCCCAATGAAGTGGGCGCAGCGTCTGTTGCCTATCTTGATCTGATGACCCTGATTTTATACGGGTTTATGTGGGCAAGAATGGTCAGTGTAGCAACGCGCTCACTGGATGCGGATGCAAACTCAGACATTGATTTTTACCGCGCCAAGATTCATGTGGGTTGTTTTTATCTAGACAAGATGATGCCGCGATACAAGTCTGTAGCCGAGGAAATCCGTGCGGGCTGTGATGTTGTAATGACGATGGACGCGGCTTTGTTTTGAGCCGCGCCCGTCTGCTCAGATCGACCACTCTACGTTACTGGTAATAATCTGCTCTACTCGGCCAAGTTCCTCGGCGTGCTCTCCGATCACAGCCATGTTGCCGTCATCTGCAGGCACAATCCGTCCTTGGAAACGGGAGTCTTTGACATCCAGACTGCGCCCAAGCGGGGGTGAGCGCACCAGAATTACCGAGACTGGTCCGTTTTCCCCCATCGTCACCAGGTGCGCTCCACGCAGCGAACCGCCAAGCCCACACACCTTCGCAAAAGTAATGATCAGCGTTTCATCGCCTGTCGGTTGCTGCAGGCTCACTCCGGCATCAGCAAGCACTGTTTCAACTTCAAGCCATGAAATGGGTGTCGTACTTTGTTCGTATCGGGGCGCTTCGTCATGAACGTGCTGCAGCATGGCGTCGTGAAGTGCCAGCTCAGAGGCACTAGGTCGGAATTGTAATGTGCTGACAACCAATCCAACGCTCACCAGAAGGCTGGCGGCGATTGCGTAAGCACGTTGGCCCAGCCATGAGCGGGTTTCAGCGGGAGGAAGTTCCAGTCTCTGCCGTAGTCTCACTGGGATGTCAATGTTCTCTGATGCTGCACGGATACTTTTATCCAGTTGCCTCAATTCATGAAGTAGATTCTGTCTGTCTTCCCGGCCTGCCAGTGCATTCAGAAAATCAGGCTCTTCGTCAAATGGGTCGGTATGTGCCCGTGTGTGAAACTCCAGGTCATCCATTGTTGTGGGCCTCTGGCTTGTTATTAGCCTTGTTCACTGTTGTATTGTCTCGTTATGGTTCAACACAATTCTTCTTGTGCTTCATGACCGCTTTCGTCGCTAGTAGCGCCCGGATTCATGATTTCTCTGAGCTTGATTCGGGCCCGGAAAAGCCGTGTCATCACGGTGTTGTTATTAAGATCGAGAATCTCCGCAATTTCTTTCCCGCTAAAGCCGCCAACAACTTGCAGCATCAGCGGGTCTCGATATTCTTTCTCAAGCTGCACGATAGCCTTGTGCAATTCGGACAGTGTCTGGCGCTGATCGGGTTCGTTTCTGTCGTCTTCTTCGATGGAGACATCGTCGATATCAATCAGTTCTGGCCGGTATCGCTCATACATCCTGGCATTTTCGCGACGCAAGATAGTAAATAACCAGGCTTTGGCAGCGTCTTCACTTTGCAGGCTGTCAAACGAGCGCCAGGCTCTTAAGAAGGTTTCCTGAACCAGATCCTCAGCAATCGCAGGATTGCGCGTCAGCCAATATGCATAACGGAACACGTCCTGATAGAAGTTATCTACCAGCGATTCGTAACGTTTCCTGCGATTATTGCCCAGTATGAAGGGACGGTTGACCGGCGGCTCGCTCATTTTGGTTCGTAGTGATTCCTCGAGATTCATGCTCAGCTTAGCGAACTCGCTTGCTGTTGGCCATGCAGTTTACACGTTATACTTCCCGTCGTTGAATTCTGATCCGGATTTCTGAGCAAAGATGGCTGACAGTTTATGATTCGAATCGCAATCGCCGGAGTGGCGGGTCGTATGGGGCGCACGCTGGTGCAGGCTGTTGTTGACAAGGCGGATGTCGCCCGGATGCGCGCCGGAATTCTGTCGCCGGATGATCCGCAACTCGGCACTGATATTGGCTTGATTGCAGGTGTGGGTTTCCTGGACGTTAAGGCCAGTCACTCCTTATCCTCATGCCTTGAAGAATTTGATGTACTTGTCGATTTTACTTCGCCCGATGCCACGCTTGAGCATATTGAGCAATGCGCCCAAGCGGGAAAGGCCATGGTTATAGGCACCACCGGATTCACGACTGAACAGAAACAGCGGATCAGCGAGGCTGCCCGGATTGTGCCCATTGTCTTTTCGCCAAACATGAGTGCCGGCGTCAATATAAGTCTGAAATTGTTAGAACTGGCAGCCAAGGCGCTGGGAGATGAGGTTGATATAGAGATTGTTGAAGCGCACCACCGCTACAAGAAGGATGCTCCGTCGGGAACCGCGTTACGTATGGGGGAAGTGATTGCTCAAGCGTTAGGCCGAGACCTTGAAGAAGTCGCTGTTTATGGTCGCGAGGGAATTGCTGATGAGCGGGATCGCAAGAGCATAGGTTTTGCGACCATCCGTGGCGGCGATATTGTTGGCGATCATACGGTGATTTTTGCCGGTCAAGGCGAGCGACTTGAGATTACTCATAAAGCCAGTAGTCGTATGACCTTTGCAAGTGGTGCTGTTCGTGCAGCAATCTGGTTGGGTGGACGGCCTGCGGGTCTTTATTCGATTGCAGATGTGCTTGGATTGAATGACGTTGATAAGGTGTCTGTCTGATCAGCGCGTCTTACTCGTAGACACGTCGGGTGACGATCCCGTACAATTACGCCTCAGTATGATTACCACTGAGCACACAACGACGCAGCATTTTTAAAAAGCGGAATGAAACAAAGCTTTCATTCCGCTTTTTTTCGCCTGTCGTCTATCCGGGAGA
>CANHAR010000110.1 GCA_947458495.1 Gammaproteobacteria bacterium
ATGGCGCAGCGCTCAAGTTTATTCCGTCATAAGTTCCGCGTAGCTCAGCACCTGACTGACATCGTCAGCCAGAGTTGCTGCCCGCAGTGGTTCTTTGAAGATTGCACGGATACTGCCTTGCGGATCCAACAAGGTAATCGTCGAGGAATGTCCCACTTCGTAGCTTTCGCCATCAGCGGAGGGCTCAATCACATGAATGACCGATGCCGTCTGTGCCAGTTTGCTGATGTCGTCCAAATCACCGGTCAGCCCTTTGAAGTTATCGTCAAAGTAGGTCACGTACTCCTGAACGCGTTGCGGGGTATCACGTTCAGGGTCAACGGACACCAGATAAAATTCTGTCAAAAGATCCGGATGAGACGTGGACAGCAAGGTTTTTAACTTTGCCATTTCTACCATGGCTGTCGGACAAATGTCCGGGCAATAGGTGAATCCAAAATACAGAAACGACCAGGAGCCCGCAAAGTCAGCGGCGGTAAAGGTTTCTGCCTGTCCGTTCAGAAGTTCAAATGCCGGCAGGAGTCTTGGCTGTTGAAGGACAAAACCATTTATCTCAGGAGCCGCCAGCGCGGCCGGACTGTTGACCATCAACACCTGTCTGGCGGTTACTGCGCCAAAGCCGGCAACGGTCGCAAAAGCAGCAACCATCAACAGTCGCGAAACTGAGTTCATCGTGCATCCCGGACTGTAAAATTGACATCCATGGCGCCGGCCTTTTCAAAGATCAGCGTCACCAAAACCGAATCCCCGGGTACAAAGGTGTCTGAAATTTCGACAAGCATCAGGTGGTAACCACCGGGGCCAAGCTGCAGGTCTGAGTCAGCAGGAACCGCGAGTGAATCCAGCCGAGACATCCGCATCATGCCTGATTGCTCCTGGGTGGCATGAATCTCGACACTGCGCGCCCGCTCAGAGCGGACCTCCAGCAAGCGATCATTGTCACCCTTATTGCTGATGTAGAGATAGGCCGCTGCCGTTCTGGCTCCGGGTGGGGTGGCGCGTATCCATAAATCCGACACTGCTATGGTGTCAGCTGCCGCATCACCCGATTCTTGTGCGGAGATGTCCGCAACAATAAACCGCGCCAATCCGGCGGCCACCATAATCACAACCAACACAAGTATAGCCCAGCCGATAATGATGCCTTTTTCAATGCGACTGGCAGGCTCGGTGATTGTAGTTTTCAACTTCTGCATGACCGGAACACCATGGATAAGAGACATGAGGCAAGTCTAGGCCTACTGGCGGATTGCGAACATGTGGCATATTGCCGCGCCTGCTCAAACCCCGAGCACAACGCCTGCAAAAACCGCTAGCCCTACCCAGTGATTATTCAGAAACGCAGAAAAACAGGCTTCAGGTTTGCGATCCTTGATCAGCAGTTGTTGGTACACCAGCAGCGCACTGGCGACAAACACCCCAAGGTAGTACCAGAGATTCAGGCCCAGTGTGCGGCCCACCAGCAACAACGCCAGCACAAACATTCCCTGCATCATGCCAATCATGACTTTATCGGCATCACCAAACAGGATGGCGGTCGACTTGACGCCAATCTGCAGGTCGAACTTGCGATCAACCATGGCGTATTGGGTGTCATAGGCTACTGTCCACAGGCAGTTGGCCACATAAAGCACCCAGGCAATGGCAGGCAACGATTCCGTCTGTGCCATAAATGCCATCAGAATGCCCCATGAAAAAGCCATTCCAAGCACCAGCTGTGGCAAGTGTGTGTAGCGCTTCATAAACGGATAGAGGGCGGTCAGCGCGACAGCACCCAGGGACAGCAGCATGGTCATGGTGTTCATGAACAACAACAGCACCGCCGAGAGCAGACACAGCACCAGGAAGCAGATCAGCGCCTCTTGACGGGACACCTGCCCGGTCACGATGGCGCGTCCTTCGGTGCGTTTAACCTGACCATCTATGGCAGCATCAGCAAAATCGTTGATGCAACAACCCGCTGAGCGCATCAGCCAGGTGCCTGTCGTAAACAGCAGGATGAGGTGCCAGTCGGGCCAGCCGCCTGCAGCCAACCACAGAGCAGACAAAGTAGGCCATAACAGCAGGTAGGTACCAATCGGCTTATTGGCGCGGGTGAGCAGAATAAATGCTGGGGCGCGGGCGTGCGCTACCGGGAAGTTGCTGGCAAACCAGCGGTCAGCAAGCTTGACCCATGCCGTTGCGAGGTGTTTGAACTGTTGCCAGTATGCAATGGGGTGGCGCATCAATGAGTCATCGGGTGGGCTTCTGGGATACTGGCCAATTCAGTTGTTTCTGAAACAAGTGCGCGTGTCATGCCGAGGGCATTGTTGACTATCGCGCAACACACTTTCAATTGAAGGTCACACATTGCCGTAGAGTTCCCTGTCGCCAAGCCACCGGTCTACCAGCGGGTCAACATGTGAAGGATAGTTTTGTTCTATCAGGTCTGCCGCCGATTTTACCGGATCAAGCAACTCAGCGTCACGCACCAGATCAGCCATGCGGAAACTCATTAACCCGGTTTGCTGTGTGCCTAACACCTGGCCAGGGCCTCTCAACAGCAGATCCTGTTCGGCGATGTAAAAACCATCATTGCTGTCACGCATAATCCCCAGCCGTTGTTTTCCGGCATAAGACAGCGGGGTTTGATACAACAGCAAACAATGACTGGCTTTGGCGCCCCGGCCCACACGTCCGCGCAACTGATGCAGCTGCGCCAGGCCAAGACGCTCAGGGTTTTCGATAATCATCAGACTGGCATTGGGCACATCAACACCGACCTCGATCACTGTCGTCGCGACCAGTAGTTGCAGTTCACCCTGCTTGAACGCGCCCATCACCAATGCCTTCTCCGCCGGCTTCATACGGCCGTGAATCAACCCGATCTTCAAATCAGGTAACTGTGCCTGCAGTTCGTGGCAAGTCACCTCGGCAGCCTGACATTCCAGTACCTCGGACTCTTCAATCAGCGTACAAACCCAGTAGGCCTGACTGCCTGACTGACAGGCAGCGTGGATGCGGGCTATCACCTCGGCGCGACGGGTGTTGGCGATGATCAGCGTGTTGACGGGGGTTCGCCCCGGCGGTAACTCGTCAATGACACTGACGTCCAGATCCGCATATGCACTCATGGCCAGGGTACGAGGGATAGGCGTTGCCGTCATCACTAACTGATGTGGTTGTGTCTGGTCAGTGTTGCCTTTTTCCCGCAGGGCAAGTCGCTGATGAACGCCAAAGCGGTGTTGTTCGTCAATAATGACCAGACCCAGCCGGTGAAACACCACTTCATCCTGGAACAGGGCATGCGTACCGATCACAATGTTCGCTGAGCCATCAGCGATTGCGGCAAGTGCCTCGCGTCGTTGTCGACCTTTTACCTTGCCACTAAGCCAGCCAATTTTTAAGCCCATAGGTTCCAGCCATTGGCAAAAATTGACGAAGTGCTGCTCTGCCAACAGTTCGGTCGGCGCCATAATGGCTGCCTGGAATTGGTTATCGACGGCTTGCAGTGCGCAGAGCGCTGCCACAACAGTTTTACCCGATCCGACATCGCCTTGTAGTAAGCGAAGCATAGGTTTGTTTTGCTCGAGGTCAGAGCAAATTTCATCACTGACTTTCTGCTGCGCACGGGTCAGTTTAAACGGCAGTTTCTGCAAAAACTGTGTACGGTAATATTGCGGCGCGAGCATCCCTGGACTGTGTTGAATGGCTGAACGTTGGCGTAGTCGACGCAAACACAAACGATGACTCAGCAGTTCCTCAAACGCCAACCGTTGTTGGGCGGGGTGGGCGCCATCCAGCAGTTGCTGAACCGGGGCATTTACCGGCGGATGATGCAGGAAGGTTAAAGCCTGCGCCAACCCTGGCCAGTCAGGCGTATGCGTGACCTGTGCCAGGATGCCGGGCGGAACCCAGTCGCGAAGTGTATCGGGTGATAACAGCGCCAGTGCTTGGTCAATCAGGCTTCGCAGACGTGTCTGCTGTAATCCTTCCGTTGCAGGGTAGACAGGTGTCAGTCTGTTCGACAATGCCAGAGACTCACCCGTTTTTATGATCTGATATTCGGGATGGTAAATCTCAAAGCCGGTTTTGCCGGGGCGAATTTCCCCAAAACACCGCAGATGGGCACCTGGGCTGAGCATGTTTTTCTGCGCTGCGCTGAAGTGGAAAAAGCGCAGGCTGATCAGGCCGCTGGCATCTTTGATTCGGCACACCAGACTGCGTCGCCGTCCGAATTCGATGTTGCAGCTGAACACCTCGCCCTCAATCATGACATCCTGACCGAGCAGCACACGACCGATTGGGGCGATGCGGGTTCTGTCCTGGTAGCGTAGCGGCAGATGAAACAACAGGTCCTGCACAGTGTTGAGATGCAAAACGGCAAGCCGCTGTTTGAGGCCTGGGCCAACGCCCTTCAGGCAGTCGAGCGCCAGATGACTGAGTTGCGATGTTGTGGTGGCGGGCGCAGCGGGCATAAGCCCTGATCTCCGGAAGGGTTTAGCGGGCAACAGGCACGTACATCACCGCATCGATTTCCACCAGGGACAAACGAGGCAGGGCCGAGACTTCAATGGTTGCCCGTGCCGGGTAAGGTGGTTTGAAGCTTTCCTGCATGATGGCGTTTACAGTCCCGAAGTCTGCAATACTCGACAGGTAAATGGTCAGCTTGACGCAGTCGTCAAGTGTGCCGCCGGCCTCGGCGGCGACTGCAGCCAGATTGGATATGACACGTCGCGTCTGCGGGGCGATACCGCCTTCAACAATCTCCATGGTGGCAGGATCCAGCGGAATCTGCCCGGACAGATAAACCATGTCACCCGCGCGCACAGCCTGTGAGTAAGGACCGATGGCGGCGGGCGCATGAGGCGTTGAAACAACAAGTTTTTCTGCCATGGTAATCCTTGATAACCAGAGTGGACAAAAATTGTGAGCAACCACTCACGCTCACTTTGCTCCCCGTCAGCTCTCGGCTGAAGAGTTGCTCTTTATAGACTTGCTTAACTTTTTACTTTTTACCCGTGCAACCCGGGAGACCGGCTTGATCAGGCGAATATGCTTCATGACGCGGGCAAGATGGATACGATTCCGCACGTTTAACAACAGGTTAACGATACTGAAGCGTGCATCGCGCTCAACAGTACTGATGCGTTCGATGTTGGCTTCTTTGCTGGTGATGGCTGTTGCCAGCTTGGCGATAATGCCGCGTTCATTTTCGATTTCAACGCGCAGCTCAACAGCAAACTCGCCATCAACGTCCGGGTCCCAGCGCACTGGCACTATTTTTTCGGGGCTGTTACGGAACTCGCCAATGTTGTTGCAGGTTTCGGTGTGAATGACCATGCCGCGGCCGGAACTGATGTGCGCCACGATAGGATCGCCCGGAATCGGATAGCAGCATTTGGCATAAGTCATCACCATGCCTTCCGAACCGCGAATCGTCAGAGAGGTCTGTTTGTTGACCCGCGATCCACTCTTGGCGGAGTCTGGCGCGTTGGTGGCCGGCATCATTTTTTGCGCCACCATGTGCGCCATCCGATTGCCGAGTCCAATATCGCTGAGCAGGGTATCCAGCTCAGTCACATTAAGCTGTTCCAGCGCAGACTTGATTTCGTCCGGGCTGAGTTTTTCGATTTGTGTGCCAAATCCGGCCAGAATTTTGTTGAGCAAACGGCGGCCTAACGCGATTGACTCTGATTGCCGCTGATTTTTCAGGTAGTGACGAATATTGCTGCGCGCCTTTCCCGAGACCACAAAACTCAGCCACGCAGGATTGGGTTGTGCGCCCGGCGAGGTGATGATTTCGACAGTCTGACCACTTTCCAGCGGCTCACTCAAAGGCGCCAGGCGGCGACTGATACGACAGGCAACACACGCGTTGCCGACATCCGTATGGACGGCATACGCAAAATCCACGGCCGTTGAGCCAGCCGGCAGCTCCATGATGCGGCCCTTGGGGGTAAACACGTAAATTTCGTCCGGGAACAGATCAATTTTTACGTTTTCAATAAATTCCAGGGAATTACCGGCGTTCTGCTGCATTTCGAGCAGGCCGTTCACCCACTGTCTGGCTCGGGTGTGGGCGTTGGCTGAAATATCATCGGATGATTTGTATAACCAATGTGCCGCAATGCCGTTGTTCGCCATCGCTTCCATTTCTTCGGTGCGGATCTGTATCTCAATCGGTACGCCGTGCAAGCCAAACAGCGTGGTGTGCAGGGACTGATAGCCGTTCGCTTTGGGAATGGCGATATAGTCCTTGAATCTGCCAGGAACAGGCTTGAACAAGTTGTGAACGGCGCCTAAAACCCGGTAACAGGTGTCAACTGAATCCACCACGATACGGAAAGCATAAACATCCATGATTTCGGAAAATGGTTTACGCTTGCTACGCATTTTTTCGTAAATGCCGTACAGATGCTTCTCGCGTCCTATCGTGCGCCCGGGCAAACCTTCGCGGGCAAGACAGGCTTCAATCGCGCTTTGAATCTGTTTGACGATTTCCTTGCGATTGCCGCGGACCGATTTGACGGCAGCATCAAGACGACGTGCACGCATGGGATGCAGTGCCGCAAAACCGAGCTCTTCAAACTCGACTCTGACGGCGTTCATACCGAGGCGGTTGGCAATTGGCGCGTAAATATCCAGTGTTTCGCGTGCAATACGCCGACGTTTTTCAGGGCTGAGCACATCAAGCGTGCGCATGTTATGCAGGCGGTCAGCCAGTTTCACCAGAATCACACGCAGATCACGCGCCATGGCCAGTGCCATCTTCTGGAAGTTTTCGGCCTGAGCTTCGGCGTGAGTGCTGAAGGTGATTTTGTTGAGTTTGCTCACGCCATCAACCATATCAGCCACGGTATCGCCAAACTGGCTTTTGATCGCGGTTTTGCTGACACCGGTGTCTTCAATGACGTCATGCAGCATGGCCGCCATCAGGCTTTGATGGTCCATGTGCATGTCACAGAGGATATTGGCAACGGCGAGGGGGTGTGTTACGTATGGTTCGCCACTACGACGGAATTGTCCGTCATGTGCCTGCTCTGCGTAGAAGTAGGCGCGGCGAACACTGTTGACCTGATCGGTCGCCAGATAGCCAGACAGGCTGCTGGCAAGAGAGTCGATTGTTAACGCCACAAGCCGACTCCTGCGAGTATTACTCGTCGTCGTTAAGGGGCTCGTCTGCCGCTTCTGGCTCGATTTCCGCAATAATTGCGCCCATCATGGCTGCTGTTGCATCCAGATCGGCTTCGGGAATTTCACGAACGGGAGTAGAGCGACTGTTCAGAATGCTTGCATCCACCAGACCTTCGGCGATTTCACGTAATGCAATGACGGTTGGTTTATCGTTATCTTCCGGTACTAATGCATCTTTGCCGCCGGTTTGCAGCTGACGGGCGCGCTTGCTGGAAATCATCACTAGCTGAAAACGATTGTCGACCTTGCTCAGACAATCTTCTACGGTAACTCGTGCCATAGCCTGATCCTGCCTTATCTACCTGATTGGGTATGCTGATTAATCCTGAATTGATCCGGGCTGAAAAAAGTAACAACTCTGCCGCGGAAAAGACTGGGTATCATACTGAAAGAATGCATTGATTGCATTTAAAAATTCTGCTGACCACCTCGAGCCTTGGTTCGCGCTTCGCAGATTAATGGCGTTACGCCAGAAGATTGTGCAATAAATCACCACGGTTGTTCAGTTGATGCGCCTGTTCAAGTCTGGCCGCACGCACGATGGCGCGCAGGTCATCCAACGCGGTATCAAATCCATCGTTGATAATCAGGTAGTCTGCTGCCCCGTAATGGGAAATTTCATCACGCGCCTGCTGCATACGTCTATCGATGGTTGCCTGATCATCCTGGCCGCGACTGTCCAGCCGCTGCTGAAGGGCTTCCAACGAGGGTGGCAAGATAAAAATACTTTTAGTATCGATTAGCTGCCTGACCTGATCGGCGCCTTGCCAGTCAATCTCCAGAATGACATCCATACCCTGACTGAGTTGAGATTGCACCCACAGCGCAGACGTACCATACAGATTTCCGAACACCTCCGCGGATTCCAGAAATACCCCGTCCGCGCGCATGGCCAGGAATTCTTCCCGGGTGACAAAGTGATAATTGACGCCATGTGTTTCACCGGGGCGCCTGAGTCGGGTGGTATGTGAGACGGATACACACAGGCGCGTGTCACCCTGATTCAGCAGAGCGTTAACCAGACTGGTTTTGCCTGCACCGGAGGGCGCAGAAATGGTATACAACGTGCCGCGAGCCATAAGACGATCAACTGTTCTTCAACGGGGGGGAAACGCCCGGAACTATAGTCAATCATGGTCGTTGTGTCTATTCGGAGCGTCGTTTGCTGGCTCAGCAACTAATCAAGTTGGCGCGCTATAATGCCCGGCTTAACAGATCCCTGAGAGAACAAAGAATCATGTCAGACAAGGCAAGCGCAGCATTGTTGTCACAATTCAAACTGACGGCATACAGCCACGGTGCAGGGTGCGGTTGCAAGATTGCGCCGGCAGTGCTGGACCGCATCCTTGAGTCCAGTCGGAGCTTTTTCACCGATCCGGCGCTGTTGGTTGGCAACAGTAGCCGCGACGATGCAGCTGCTTACGATATCGGCAACAATCAGGTGATTTTGAGCACAACAGACTTTTTTATGCCCATCGCCGATGATGCATTTGATTTTGGCCGCATCGCGGCAACCAACGCCATCAGCGACATCTACGCCATGGGAGGTCGACCGCTGATGGCCA
>CANHAR010000111.1 GCA_947458495.1 Gammaproteobacteria bacterium
ACATCCACGCCTGGCGCACTGATTTGTGGGTAATTTGTGCTGTGTGCGGTCATATCAATCTGCTGGGCAGCCTGCTCTGCGCTTAAACCGCTGGCCTTTAACGCCGCTGTGTTGGTCCATAAATCACGCAGGTAGGCTTGCAGGAAATCAATACGCTCTTTGCCCTGAACAATGGGCCCGTGTCCCGGCAACAAGGTGTCAAAATCCAGCTCCTTCAGTTTATCCAGCGTCGCTGGCCACTCATCAACATGAGCATCACCCATATACGGGATAAATGGCACCATCAGGTCGCCGGTAAATACAATTTTTTCCTCCGGCAGAAACACCACCACGTCGCCACCGGTATGACCACGACCCATATGAATTATCTGTATCTCGCGCCCGCCGCCATTCACCGTCTGGTAAATGCTCATACTGTCATCAATGGTGATGTTTGGCGGTGTTGGCGTAATCTCGGCCAGTGAACTGAGATGTGCCTGAGCGGTAGCAAGTCTGCCCTGCAGCAAGGCACGCTGCTCGGGATCGGTCGCATCAGCGATTTGTTGCTGCAAAGATGCCACCTGACCCGGTGCACCTTCGGTAAAACTGATGAAGGTGGATTCTTCCAGCACGTTGCCAAGCTCGCCGCTGAGTTTTTGCCGCGTGTACGTGTGACCAATAATTTCTACTTCTTGCGGGAACACCTGATTGCCGTGCGCATGATCAAAGTGGTAGTGCGTATTGATCAGGTAACGTACCGGTTTGTCGCTGACATTTTTGATCGCATCCAGCAAGGCCATGCCGGCATTCGGTGTCACATGAGAATCCACCACCAGCAGGTCATGCTCACCCTCAATCAACATGGAGTGACTCATGACGTTTACGGCGCCGGTGCCGGTCACATGGTAAATGCCCTCCGCCACTGGTGTGAAAATGTGACTGCGCGTGGTGACAACACCCTCCACTGCCGGAGCATTCTGGGCGCTGCTGATACTGATCAGCGCACCCAGCGCGATTGCGGATGCCAGTGTTGGCAACAGGAGTTTGAGTGTGGATCCGGCTCGCATATTGGTTTCCTTTTTTTTAATTATGGGTAAAAAATCATTACATCAGTATCTTGATCCACTCACCGGGTTCCGGGTCGCCAATCGGGTAATAGCCGTTGAGCAGTCGTAAGGTTTCTTCCGGGTATTCAGGCACCACGCTGGCCGCTGCCAGTGCGCCCCAATCGAAGCCTTCCGTGACCTGCACATAACGCACCCGCAGGCTGCCGGCACCCGAACGCTCATTGGTCTGTATGGCACGGAAGGTACGGATGGATGACAGCAGCAACCTGTCCATGTCCTCCGCCTGAGCTGCATCCGTCACGTCACCACGGAATACAAAGACACGTGGCCCCAGATACATGACTGCCAGACGTTCTTCGCGCCCCTCTGCGGTGGTATGCACGCCGGTATAGCCGACCAGACGATACTGCGACAGAGCCTCCGAACGCTGCAGTTCAACTCCCAGGTTTTCGCGCACAAACAGCCGCGGCTCTTTGACTTCCTGCATACGCATGGTTTCCACACGCAGCCTGGCGCTACCGTCGGGGCTGCTGGCTTGCACGGTCGTTGGCGTTTCAACAATCATCCAGTCGTCTGGAAACACCATGGTGTAACTGAGCAGATCCTGGTAATAGCGGTTCCTGTCACTGGCCACCGCAGTATTCTCGCCCCACAACATGCCTTCCATATGACTGCGGAATACATTGGGGTCAGACTCGCGTACCTGGTCCGCAGACAACACGCCGGCCTGCGCAACCGCCTGCTGCAAACGCTGGTCGCTGCGCGGGTGGGTTGTAAACAATCCGTGGTAGGTTGGCTGGCGCTGTGCAACCCTGACGTTAAAGTCTTCCTGATTTTTTAACACCGACAACACATCGATCATCGCGCGCGGGTTATAGCCGGCATTGTATAAATACTCGGCGCCCAGACTGTCGGCTTCCAGCTCGTTTTCCCGCCCGAAACCGCTGACCCCGGCGGCTGCCCAGATTGAGCCAATCTGCGCCAGCTCAGAACCGATATAACCACTGCCGGTTGCCACTGCGGCAACCACACCACCAACGGCCGCCGCTGCACTGCCCAGGCGACCGCGCGCCTGCTGCTGAATGGCATGACGCGCCGTGATGTGGCCCACTTCATGCGCCAGTACCGCGGCCAGCTCGTCTTCACTTTTTAAATACAACAACAAACCCCGGTTGATATAGACGTATCCACCGGGCAATGCAAAGGCGTTAATTTCGGGACTGTCGATGACGGTGAAGGTATAAGCAAGATCGGGGCGATGACTACCGGCGGCAACACGTTGGCCTACTTCATTAACGTAGGCAACCAATCGCGGGTCCTGGACCACTTGCATGGAGGCCATGACTTTGTCGTGCTCTTCCTTGCCAATTTCAAGCTCGCGGCTCTCACTCATTAATACGATATTGGGCGTGCCGGTGGCGGGATTGACCGCGCAGGCCTGCAAGCCCAGCAACCCGGCAACAACCAATGCCATCAGCGGCGCTCGCCTGTTCACGAAACGTCTAAGCATGGTTTCAGTCCCCCTGTACAAACTGCTTGAGCTGATCAGCCAGGCTGCTGCAGGCATTGGCTTCAACACGGGCAATCAGTGGAATGGGTACAAACACGGCCGGCATGTATGACTGCCCGGTGGCATCAGCACTGATGGTACCCACCGCGGTGGCTGAGGACACATCCCATACCCGCGCTTCAAAACTGGAATCATCTTCCCATGATCCGAAACCGAAACAACCACCGCCGCCCGGCCCAACTGCGCAGGAAATAGAACCCATACGGTTACTGGTCTCTGTCTGACCATCCAGCCACACGATATAGCGCACACCAAAACCAGACATGATATCGGTGACCATGGGCTGCGCCATCAGCTGCTGCAGATCTTCGCTGCGCAGTGGCGCCGTACGTGGCTCAAACCAGGGGAACATGGCATCAACAAATTGTTGTTCGGGAATCACATTGATCGCGTTGTCTCCGCGCGCCATGCGCTCGCCAACACACTCAACAAACTGCTCGCGGGTTTCATAGGCAGCACCTTGGCGGCGACCCAGAATCACCACACTGTCTTCAGAGCTGATGCCGGTTGCACCCTGCCGGAACTCATCAATGGTGGTGGTTGTACAGGCCTGAAGCGATGCCAGCATACCAAGTAAGGTTATGGGTCTCAGCCATGCTGACGGCAGTAAATAGCGAGCCTTGGTGATCATGCTGACTCCTGCTGAAAAAAGAAAAGGCCGCTACTGCGATGAGCGGCGTTGCAACCAATCGTTTACATCCGGTACAGCGGTGAAGCCCAATGAGAAATTTGACGCCAGATCACGCAGCGCAGCCACGGCAGCATCATTGATGCCGCGCTCGGCAGTGCTGAACGAAGAGGCTGTTGCCTTGCCGTAAGCCGTCATAACCCAGTCTGCGATATACGAACCATCAGTGCCGGTCAGACGCATGTTGTAACGCACCCAGACCTCATACGAATCCAGCCGGGTTTTTTGCGGCATGCCCAGCTGAAATTCATTGATACGCGGGATAAACACCGCATCAACACCTTGCGCAGCAGCCGCTTCCAGTGAATCAAGCACCACAACGCGCTCAAACATAGCGGGCAATACCGTGTTGAAAAGCTCTTGATGTGTGTCACCGGAGGCAACCAGATACTCTTCTTCACCCCGGTCACTGAGTTCGGTATACATAAAATCCGTCAGACCTTCCCCGTAATACACACCCAGCACCAGAGGAATGGCCGGAATATTAGGACGCGGATAACTGCCTTCAACGTTGATGGTTCGTGCCGCACAGGACGCCAGCGTCAACAGCACCATCAGACTGACCAGCAGCTGCTGCAACTGCCGCAGGCTGATCACGGGTTTGGCCGACCGCCCGCGCTGTGCTTGGACTGCGGCAGGAACTGCATGGTTAACGCTAACTGTACAATTGCTCACCAAACACTCCTGTTCAACTTGTGAAATCGGACCTGACCTTATTCATATGAGTTCAGGCCCACAAAACTGCCGCCGTTGCGCTCCGCCAGTTCACGCATCAGGTTGGCGAACCGGTAAAGACTGTCCTGGTAGCGGGGATCGAGATCAAACAATACCGGAAATCCCACCGCGTGAATACGTACCAGACGACTTCCCTGATCATCGGCCTGATTTAACCGGTCAACGGTCTCAACCACACGCGTTATCGAACCACCGGGCTGAAAATCGTCACCAAACACATACAGACTGATTTTTTGTCCCGGTGCATAAAACGAGCTGATAGCCCGGGTAATGCCCTCCACAGGACTGCTGTTGCTGAACGGTGCCCAGTTGCGCAAGGTGCTGATAATGGCCTGTCTGCGCGCCGGGGTATCCGGAATCCACTGATCGCGATACGCGGGGAACATGTAGTCACCCATATCATTCATCACCTGAATGCCTTTCACTTCCGGGTAAATATCCAGCACTTCAGTGATCATCGCCAGCACCCGCGGCCAGGCGTTGTAAAACATGCTGCCCGAGGTATCGATAATAAAAATGATGTACTCGCTGTCTACCGGCACTCCGCCAATAACGTTATTGGTGCGTGTAAACCCGGTGCCCAGCAGGCGCTGCATTTCGTCAGTCAGTGACTGCCGGGCAATCGCCAGACGGTTCTCTTCCTCAACGCGCTCATCCGCTATGTCGTTGGAGGTTTGAAAGCGCCCCTGAATATTCGACATCTCTTGTTGTAACAACGCGATCCGCTCTCTGTAGGCAGACAACTGTTCGCGCTTTGCGTTCAGATCCCTGTTCAAAATAGTGGTTTCACCACGGATTTCAAACAGGGTTTCCTGCAGCGCGGCAATGGGCTGATCAAGCTGCACATCGGAGGACTCCAGCGTGACCGGGTCCGACGTCTCCGTGATCAACAGCAACAGAATCATGGCGCCAAATCCACAGGAAATGACATCCAGAAACGCGATGGTAGAACCACCACCGCCGTCACCCTGTTTTTTTGCGCGCCGTGCCATGATTACGCGACTCCCTCTGTTGACTGCATCTGTACTGACCGCAACTTGAATGACGGCCTCTTGAATAACGGCATGTCTAGTGACGGCTTCTTGAATGACAGCTTGTTGCATGAAAGCTTGTTGAAAGACGGCCTGCAAACTGGCTGCAGCATGTGCTGACGTAGAAAGCGCCACATTATGGCCAGTCCCGTGATGGTGTGATAAAGGAACCGCCGCTGCTTAGCGCCAGCTGCCAGAATGCTGCCGATGAGGCGGGGTCGCCTTCCATCGGCAGCAAAATAGTGTTCACCGGAATGTTTTGTGGCAACGCCTCCAGCGCGTCACTGAACAGTCGCAGACGGTCCCGCGGCGAAATAGTGCTGGCACTGGACGGTCGGCTGCCCTGCGTTGGCAAACTGTCGGTGATCAGATACACGTTGTCCGGCGGAGGCGACATGGATGCAACGGCACGGAATGCAGCTTCGAGATTATTGCCGCCGCCGGCACTGACCAGCTTCAACTGACGGATGACTTCATTGAGCTGATCCTGATCTGCCACTTCCAACCATTCATCATTGCTGCCTTCCAGCACACTGGTTACCGACTCGTTAAACGTCATCACCTGATATTGACTGACCAGCGGCAACTGGCTGCTGATCCACTCCACAATACGCACGGCGCGCTGCCACTTGGGCGCGTTGCGCTTGACCTCATCGGCCATATTGCGCGTGCGGATGATATTGACGAGCGTGTCGTCGAGCATGCTGGCCGAACTGTCCAGCAAAATCAGAATGCGGTTACCACCCAGGAACATACCGGTCAGATACTGTCGGTCGCCGTCGCCGACAAACTCGCGGCTGCTGATGCCGCGCTCTTCCGCAGCGCTCGCCTGTAATCGGAGCAGCTCTTCCTCCATGGCCTGTATGTCGGCGCGCAACTGTTCAAGGCTCTCTTCCGTGGCCATCGAATTTCCTTCCATGGCTGCCAACTGGGACATAAAGTCTTCAATATCACTTTGAACGCGCTCTGCCAGTCCCTGCGCTTCCACAACTTCAAGGTTAATCTCATCCAAGGTATTGCGAACCTGAAACAGATTTTCCTGCCCTTCGCGCACGTCCACTTCCAGCATCGCCACTTCGGCACTGAGCAATGGATCATTCTGCGTCCGGGCTTCAGTCACGTTATGGTCAATAATCAGAAACAATAAAATCGCCGCACCAAACCCGCATGACATCACATCCAGAAACGCCAAACTGATGGGGTCAAAATTGCTGCGCGACTTTCTCTTAGCCATGGTGCGCACCGCCGTCATGCACATGGATACATTGCATGTCCGCGTGTATGGCGCCAACCCGGATTCTGTCGCCGGGCAGCAGACCGCGTGCTGTGGTCACCGCTTCGCCATTAACCGTAATGCCCTCACTAACCCTAATGCCCTCACTAACCGAAGCGCCCTCACTGGGCGGCAGCAGATGCGCTGCGTCATCCTGCCTGCCAATGACCAATATTTGTGTACCCGCACTGCGGGAATTGTCTGCCGGGCCCAAGGTTCTGATCACAACACCGGAGTCTTGCTGCAGGCACACCTCAACGGGCAGCGGCCAGGCAACACCCTCGCTGAGCAGATGAGTGACCGATCGTGTCGACACGGCCGGTGCCTGGCTGACGGATGCCAGATTGGCTGAGAGCGGTGATTTGAGGTGCGAATGGCGCAGTGTGTCCAATGCCAGCACATTCAGAAACGGCACCGTACCAGAGTGGCCAGCTGACTCGTTGCCAGCATTGGCTGCTGCGCGCAGACACAAGTCTGCGAGTTGTTCCGGACTGACCTGATGATTAATCGCTGACAGACATTGCTGCAGACCCGGAACCAATGCGGCGCGGCCTGACAACAGCACCGGTTTAGACACATCGGTGATGATGCGTGTTGCATGCTGCGCCACTTTCTGGAACACCGTCTCAAGAGCGTCCAGCACATCGCTGAGGCTGATACGGGCCTGTATCGTATTTTTATCCGTCTGCACCCGCGCGATCAGTTCCTGATTTCCGTCATAAAAGTGCTGCAGCCAGAGCGGAATCTGGTTATACAACTGTTGCTCCCAGGCCGCGCTGTGTTGCGGATTAAAGCGCGACTGCGCCACAAACGCCTCGGTCGCGGCCTGCACCAGGATGTTGGAGATTCCGGTCCAGCCGGCGCCGGGCACCACACTGACGGCATCGCGCCGCACCGCACCGCCATCGGTATGCAGCCGCGTCAGGCTGAGCTGATGCAGTTGCACGTCGACGTAAAGCAATTCTGAATCTGCAGCCAGTTGATGACTGGCGCTAACCAATGCCGCATCCATCATGGCGACGGGTTTAAACGGGCTGTGTCTGAGCACTCCGGTCAGCACCGCCAATTGTTCGCGGCTGAAACTGGCCGGCACAGCAATCACTATCTCCCCTTCAAAACCGCTTTCCTGCGCCAGATGTAACAGATGCCCATGCGCTACGTCTGCGTAATGACGGAAATGCGCAACCGGTCGGGTTAATGGTGTCATCCCGAGCCGGTGCCAGAACTCATTGTTGGTGCCCAGCGGATTAAGCCGGCTTTGTTCAGCGGCCTGTTGGCCAAACTGCACGTGTTTTCCACTCACCAGGACATACCCAGGGCTGCTGAACATCAGGCCGTTATGGTTGTATAACCCCAACTGATGGTCATTCAGCTCAAGGACTGCTCTGCTCATACCGACGCTGCCTGTTGGTCGTCAATCGCCTGGCGTGCACTGGCGCGTGTCCCGTTGCGCTCTGGCACCTGCAGATAGGCGATCAGGTGGTCGTTGCAGTAATTCTCGGAATCCAGCACCAGGCGATCCTGGATCAGCGACAACTGGTGCAGCAGAAACATCAGCAAGATGCTGGTGACCAGCGCCACAAACGTTGAGTTAAATGCCACACCCAGGCTCATGGTGACACCCATGATGTCCCCGTTAACCGCCTGCTGTGCCTGCCCAAGTGCAGTACCGATACCACGAACTGTACCCAGAAAGCCGATCGAGGGAATGGCCCAGGCGATATAACGCACTATCGACAACTCGCTTTCCAGACGGTCCGCCTCACTGTCGCAGACATTACGAATGGTTGCTGATACATCCTGCACACTGCGGGTGGTGCCAAACCGATGTAACCCTGACAGCACCGCACGAGGCAGCAAAAACTGTTGTTCACTTTCTGACAGTGCCTGCACCGGCCGCGCAAAGTTGCGCGCATCTTCCGGCAGGATGCTGGTCCCCGCCGACACCTGCAGCAACTCGCGCTCCAGTAGCGCACGCTCCTTCATGGTGCGCGACGCTTTCATGCCAATAATGATCATGGCCCAGAAAAACAGAATGATGCAGGTTTCCTGCTCAAAATCCCGCAGCACAATATAAATTGACTGCTCAGGGACATAGGTGTCGTCGGCCTGCTGCAGGGCAGCCTGCTGCTCCAGAATGATGTCGGCATTGGGCCTGATCACCGCCACATACACGGCATGCACCACAATAATCACAATCACCAGTGCAAACAGTTGGTAGATCACTTCGGAAAGGTACTTGTGTTTCATGCCTTGTTTCCTGCCCTGTGGCGCATCACATCGCCATGTTTGTTTGGGTTGTTAAATGTCGACCGGAAAAGACACTCCCAGATCCTGCGAAATCTGCTCGGACGGGATAAATCGTCCGTTGCTGCGCGCCCCCGGC
>CANHAR010000112.1 GCA_947458495.1 Gammaproteobacteria bacterium
CGCTGAAAACCGGCTTCAAAGCCATGCAACTAGGCAGTGTGATTTACTTCATCCCGTTCTTTTTTGTTCTTGAGCCCGCGTTGATCATGCAGGGGTCTGTTTTCCAGATTGTGCTGACAACGTCGATAGTGGCTCTGGGGATCACACTCATAGCCGGGGGGCTACAGGCCTATATGCCGTTGCTGGGCATGCTTGACAAGCCCGGATTGCTGGCACGCATTGGCCGCGCACTGATTGTGGTGGGCGGCATCCTGGTTGCGTTGCCTGGTCTGGATTCGATTGGTATTCCTGTTGGTGATCTGCTGTTGTTTGTCTCAGGCGTTACCCTGAGCGTGCTTGGCATCCTTGCCAGTCGTCGACGTCAAAGTCCTGCGCAGGTTTCAGGGTCTGTATAAGTTCACCGGTGATGGGCCAAACGATAACCACGTTGAATTGCTATTCTGAGATTGACCTGGTTGCGACCAGTCGCACACGCCTTGCGGAAAGATTGCCTCAAGGCGTTGCTTTTCCTCAACAGTAAACTCAACGCGATAATCATCATAGTCAATGGGCTTAAGCGCGCATTTCATTATGTCATTGCTGAGTGGGGCACCGGCGACCAATCTCAAACCCGCATGCGGGGGATACAGTTGGTTGCAGCGCCCCTGATCAGCGTCTGCCTGCGTGTTATTCAGAATACGCTCCACATCAAACACCGCTGGCTCCACAATGCGCTGGCCTTCAGGGGTAAAGCAGTCATCTGCCAGTTCCGTTGGGCGCGCACCGGCAATACGGTCCAGCAGAGGACGATTGCTGTTATCGGCCTTGATAGCATCCAGCCAGCGATTCATCAGCATCAGATTTTCGTCGGCCAGAGACAGGCTGCTCTGATGGCGGCGGATCACATAATTGTCTGCATGACCGTTGTCGCGTTCCAGTCTGGCCCGGGTAACAAATGAATAGACACTGGCGTGGAAGTTACCTTCATGATCAAGATAAGGGCGGTCATCAATAATGGGCACTTGCGATAAACCTGCGCTGCCATTGGTAATGCGTCCGGTTTCATAGGCTATCCGCACGGCATCACTGTCGGCCTGAGTGCGCTCTGATGTCGGCTGATAATCGATATCCCAGCCACCGAATTTTTCATTGATATCCAGAAACAGTGTTTTGTCGATGAGACCCTGATTCATGGCCAGCAACCCGTACTGTACGCCAACATTGTCATGTGGGCTGACCGCAAAGGGGCGTTCAGTGTTGATGTCTGTAAACAATTTTTCGCCAAACACATTGCGCATGCCGTCATAGATGGAGCACCGTGCGCCACCCGGATTGGTTTGTGGATGGTAGTGCAGCATGGACGGGATTTCAGCGGAGCAATCAAATGGTGAAATCCGGTCGGGTCGTGAACCCAGCGACTGGTCACACAAATACCAGTTTGGCCAGCCTCCGATCAGCGTACGCGTTGCTTCGTCCAGGCCATTGGCAGGATCGTTGGCATATCGCCGCCAAGGACCGCTGCATTCCTGAGAATCAGTAAAGTAGGTCACCGCGTCCGGAAACGTCATACTGATCAGCAAGCCATCCAGAATGCCAGGGTAGGCGCCGGCAATTAGCAGTTGCTGCATGGCGCCGCCGGATCCGCCGGTGCCAATGGTGTGTACCGGTAGCCCATAGTTTTCAACAAAGTGCTCTTTGACCATCATCGTGGTCTCGGCCGACAACACGTCGTTGCAACCACCCTGAGCGTTCACATTCAGAGTAGAGGATGCGACCGCGTAACCCGCCGCCAATGTCGATTCTCTCAATACCCCGCCCGTTGTTGTGCCTTGAAAGTAACCGGCCTCGCAGCCTCCGCCGTAGCTATAGACCAGCCGTCCATTCCAGGCGGCAGATAATCCTGATGGCGTTTGCGGGTCGAAAAGCGTAGCGATCTGATAAATGGCCCGGTTGATGGTGCCGGTTTCCAGTTTGACAATAAAGGGAACCTGCTGCCCCGTTGCGTTGGTAATGCTGGCAACGTCAGCGGGCAATTGCTCCGGGTTTTCAAGAGCAACAAATTCTTCGCTGTCTTGTGCGCGATACACATAATCAAAGCGTGTTGGTAGTGAGCAATCGGATGATTGTCCACTGACATCAATAAACTCTCCGTTACCAATGTCAAAACGGCGTGCATTGCCCTGCCGGTCGGGTGCCAGGTCTTTAAGACACACGTAAGGCGTCTGTTGCTCTCCGGAGATGACGGGCCCGGTCTTCGGGTAGTTAACCAGCGTAATTTGGGTTTCGGAGCCGTCCAGAGTTGCGCTGAGGGTGTTTTCCCCCGGCGCCAGTCCGCTTACCCGCGTAGTGACGATCCACACGCCCTCCTGTTGCATGGCCTGAGAGTGGTTGCTCAGGTCGGTCGTGGTGGCTGAGCCGTTTAATGTTAATTCAGGGCCATCAGGTCCGCTGGTCCGATATCGAATCTCGATCAGGGCGTCGCCGCCAGTCACCAGATGCGGCGCACTGGACAGCACGGCGAGGCTGAGTTCAACGGGGGTATTCTGTGTGGCGTCCTGACAGGCTGCCAAGGCTAAGCTGAGCAGGATTACCGGTGTTGTTTTAATTGTCATGGTTGGCTCCCGAGGTCACTTTCTGCAAGACTTCACTGGTGATGAGGTTGAAATCCATATCAGCTTACACCAAACTGCAAATCCGGCACATTAAACCCTGGCATACCATGTTGAGCGCAACATTCAGAACAACACTGAAGACACTGCTGTTTAAAGTGATGGCGCCTTTGTGCGTCTTAATCCAGCCGATTGTTGCCTCTTCAATTCTGGCTCAGCCGTTTATGACTCTGCCACCAGTCAACACTCCGGTTGCAGTGGAGGAAGAGGATATTGCCGGAGAATTCGCGTTTGCACGCGTACAGTACAATTCTTATTATCAGGGCGGATTTGGTTATGGCCCCTGGTCTGTGGACTTTCCGGATGCCGACCGCAATTTTCTTCGCGGGGTGGCGCGCCTTAGCAATGTCAGGGTGATGCCTGAGCCTATCGTGCTGAGTCTTGAGGACGAACAGATATATGAGTATCCATTTCTCTATATGCTGGAAGTCGGGCGTAACGGTGGCCCGTACTTTACGCCGACAGAACTGGATAACCTGCGAGAGTATCTCCTGCGCGGCGGTTTCTTACTGATAGACGATTTCTGGGGTACCCGCGAGTGGCAGGCGTTCGAGAATTCGTTCTCAGCTGTTTTCCCCGGTCGGGAAATTGTCAGATTGCCGGCAGATCATGAAATTTTCCGGGTGTACTACGATATTGAGGGGCCGCAGATGATCCCGGCACTGGGTAACGAGAACGCCCAGCCGGAGAGGGATGTAGGAGAAGCTTCCCTGCATGCCATTCTGGACGATGATGGCCGAATTATGGTGTTGATCAACTGGAATACCGACATGGGTGATGGCTGGGAGCACACCTACCACCCACGTTACCCAACGCGTTATGCAAACCTCGCTTATCAGATGGGCTTGAACTACCTCATCTACTCAATGACGCACTGATACATTCGGTACGTCCGCAGTTTCACTGCGTCATGTCTGCACAATAGTCATCGCCACGAATGGCGGGCGTAAACCAGATAAAGTCGTAAACAAAATCGCCCGCCGCGTCGGCAAGATAGTCAGAGACCTGTGCACCTGCCGGATCAACTTCAAGAAATGCAACAGCTACCGCGGGCACAGCATCCGCTGGCAGATAGTTGGGTACGCCCAAATCGTGTCTGACATGAAAGTTGCCGGCCAGTAAAATGCGTTGAGCCACATCACCAGGCGTTGTCAGTGCATTCGCCATGTGTTGATCGCGTGCCTGTTGAACGCGCACCATGGGCGGGATCTGCGCAGCGGGCAACATGCCACAATGGCTGACATCAATTTCCTCAGTAAGTCGCTGCATCTGTGCGTCATTCAGCGTGGTCTGCTGCTGATCTTCTGGCTCAGCGCGGTATACCTGCATCATCGTTTCTGCGCCAATATTGCCGGCGACAAGGGTGGCGTTGGCCATAAAGCCCAGGGACAGTGAGGGCTCATAAAATTCCCACGTCCAGCCGTCATCCCAGGACAGGATCTCCCGCCATTGTTCATTTGGCGGCAAAGTCTCCATGACTGACAACGAATCCAGCGCGGGCTGTTGTGATTCTGTCAGCATCTCCATGGCCAGTAACACGGGTTGTGTGGTTTTTAACAGGTGATCAAGTATTGTCAGACGCAAGCGGTGATGGTCGGGATTATCATGCTTTTCTCCCAGTAACAGCAGTTCGGTATTTGACAGCTGCTCCAGCAGTGTGTCCTCAGAGATGAAGGCATTTTCGCTTCGGCTCCAGATCTGTCCGATCAGCGGATGATCGCGGTGCAGGTTGCTCTGCCATTGCATGGGCTCATCGGCAGCCTGCAAAAGTTGACTTGTAGCACCAAAAAATAGCGCAAGGTTCGTTGCCCAAATCATCGGGCCTGACAATGCCAGTCCCGGCAAACCTCGCCTGGTCTTTTTTGTTGCCGTCACGCTGTTTGCTCCTTTATGCGTCATTTCTGGGTTTGTCCAGTTTGGGATAATCGAGCACTTTGAGCGAAGCTTGGCCAAAGTCGATTGTGGCCCAGTCATCCGCTGCAAAGGTGAGTTCGGCAACACAACAGGTGGGCATGTTGTCCAGTCGGACGGATGTGCATAATTCGTTCAACAAGTCAGTTAATGCAGGGTTGTGCCCAACCAGCATGACACAATCAATCGTACTTTCTTGTTGCCGAACCAGGTGTAGCAGGTGAACAGGCCCGGTCAGGTAAATTTGTCGCTCGAGTTGAATCAGTTCGCGAGGCATGTGCAAGCGGCTTGCAAAAACTTCTGCGGTGCTGACCGTGCGCAATGCTGGGCTGCATAACACGAGTTGCGGGTTGGTGCCGCGCTCAGCCATGCGATCGGCCATCATTGGCGCGTCGTGTTGTCCGCGCTCGTTAAGAGGTCTGTCGATATCGCGCTGGGCAGGATCGTTCCAGCTGGATTTTGCATGTCTGACCAATATCAGGGTTTTCATTTTTGCTCCGTGCATGAGTGCGATCCGGCGTCATTGTAACGGCTGTTTCCAGTAAAAAATACCTGAGGCGGGTTCGGGGAGCAGGCTGGACTTTGGTGATTGGAATGCGCAGAATTCCGCCATTACCAAGCGGAAGACGTTACTGCAATCAGGCTCAAAAAATCTGGCGTTATAGCGGCTTCTCATTGATTGCTACAGTCTGCGTCGCTCGGAAGAGCGCGGCCCTGCGCGGAGGTCCTTCAGCGAAGCGATTGTGCGTCTGTCTACTGATCGCCGATGACAGTTGTCTGAGAGCGCCAGGTTTATACAAGCACTGAGTTTCGACTCTGGCCAAGTAACCAGCATTACACGTCCAGAAACAGCGATGTTTGCTGCAACGGTACCGTTGCGCGTTTAAGTGGCGGAGTTGCTTGGCAGTGCGTGGGCGGGTAATCAACACAGGGTTGCTTAACCACTTTTTCAATCAACAACAGGATCTGTAACCATGGAATACACTGCGCCAAGGACATTGGCCGAGGTTTGTGCGGCGCTGGGTGCTGCATCTGGCACGGTTAAGTTATTTGCGGGTGGCACAGATCTGTTGCCGCGTTTTGTGGCCGGTGTTAACCCACCGGCCCTGTTGATTGACATAAAACACGTGCCCGAAACACGTGAGATCAGGCGCCTTGCAGAGGGTGGATTTGTGATTGGATCCGCTTGCTCGGGTGGTCAGATCAGTGCTCATACCGAACTTGTGCGCAGTTGGCCGGGACTCACAGAAGCCATGGATCTTATCGGTTCAGTGCAGATACAGTCGCGTGCTACTTTAGGCGGCAACTTGTGTAATGCATCGCCCGCGGCAGACTCTGTGCCGGCACTGATTGCGTCACGGGCACGCTGCCGCATTGCTGGCAGTGATGGGGAACGTGAATTGCCGGTGGAAGACATCATTGTGTCACCTGGGCGCACCTGCCTGCGGCAGGACGAGTTTATTGTCAGTTTTTTTCTCCCCGCACGGAATCCGCGCAGTGCCGATGCTTATTTACGTATGACCCCCAGAACTGAAATGGATATAGCCATCGCTAGTGCGGCGGTGAATCTGACAGTGGATGAGCAGGGTGTTGTTAATGAATGTCACGTGGTGCTGGGCGCCGTTGGTCCGGTGCCGGTGTATGCGTTACCGGCGGCTCGCATCTTGCTAGGCTCCAGGCTGGACGAAGAGGTTCGACAGCGATTTCGTCGTCAGATCAGTGCCTTGTGCCGGCCTATCAGCGACAAACGAGGGTCCGCGGAGTACCGTACCGATGTCACCGCCGTTCTGGCAGACCGCGCTGCTCTGACAGCGTATAACAGGGCACTATTATGACTATCAGTATTCATGCTTCGGTTAACGGTGAACCGTGTCAGTTTCAGTGTCAGACAACGGATACCTTGCTTAAGGTATTGCGCGAGAATCTGCAGATGACGGGCACCAAGCAGGGTTGTGGAACAGGAGACTGCGGTGCCTGCAGTGTCATCATGAACGGCGAACTGGTTTGCGCCTGTCTGGTATTGGCTGTCGAGTGCGGTCAGGCGGATATTCTCACGGTGGAAGGCCTGGCCAGCGCCGGCCAGTTGCATCCGTTGCAGCAGGCATTTCTCGACAACGCCGCTTTGCAATGCGGAATCTGCACGCCGGGCCTATTGATGGCCGCCAAAGCCTTGCTGGACAAACATCCTCAGCCAGATGAGACACAAGTTCGTTACTGGATTGCGGGTAACCTGTGCCGCTGCACCGGGTACGACAAAATTGTTCGTGCGATCATGGGGTGTGTATCGTGAACGAAGAGCCCACAAATTACGGCGACGTGGCTGAAGTAGCCGCGGGTAACAAACCTTCCGCTGCAGTCGTTGGTACCCGTCCGGTTCGTCCTGACGGCGTCGATAAAGTGACCGGTCGTGCGCGTTTTGGTGCAGACATGCAATTGCCGGGTAGTTTGGTGGGGATGGTTTTCAGGAGCCCGCACGCGCATGCGCGACTGCTCAAGGTTGATGTGTCGGCGGCGTTGGCACTGCCGGGCGTTAAAGCCATAGTCACCGCTGCCGATCTGCCGGAGATTCCGGATGATCAGGCAATGGACAAAGGGCAGCCGCCAGACTTCCGGGATATGTCAGCCAATATTCTGGCTCGTGAAAAAGTCTTGTATGAGGGGCATGCCATCGCGGCCGTTGCAGCTATTGATGAATTGACTGCGAGGCACGCGTTAACATTGATTGATGTCGACTATGCTGTGCTGCCTCACGTCATAGATTTGCATCAGGCGATGGAGCCGGATGCACCGTTACTGAACGATCACAATTTCACCAAGGGCATCAAGCCGGTCCCCAAAAAGCCTTCCAATATCGCCAGCCGATACGAACAGATACACGGTGATGTGGTCGCAGGATTTGCGCAGGCTGACGTTATCATTGAAGAGGAGTTCAGCACCCAGCCCGTGCACCAGGGTTATATCGAGCCTCATGCCTGTCTGGTGAATGTCAGGCCTTCCGGGCGAACCGATATCTGGTGCAGCACGCAGGGCCAATTTATGGTTCGTACATACTGCGCACGCCTGTTGCAGATACCACTGGCCGATATCCGTGTTTTCCCGATGGAAATCGGTGGCGGATTTGGCGGCAAAACCACGGTCTACCTCGAACCATTGGCAATCCTATTGTCCAAAAGGAGCGGCAAACCGGTGCGAATGGAGATGACGCGCGCCGACGTTTTTAAGGCAACCGGTCCAACGTCCGGCAGTTATATACGCATGAAAATCGGTGCGCAAAATGACGGTACTATTGTCGCGGTTGACGGTGTTCTGTGTTACCAGGCCGGTGCGTATCCCGGATCGCCGGTGCGCTTGGGCTGTATGACGGCATTTGCGCCTTACAATATCCCCAACATCAAATTGATTGGTTATGACGTACTCGTCAACAGGCCCAAAAGTGCGGCTTACCGTGCACCCGGGGCGCCGATGGCATCATTTGCAGCTGAGTCGCTGATGGACATGCTGGCGCAGCAACTCGACATTGATCCGCTGGAGTTGCGTCTGCGCAATGCCGCTGATAATGGCACGCAGACCGCATACGGTGTTACATTCAAGAACATAGGTTATCGTCAGACTCTGGAGGCCGCGCGGGCCCATCCGCATTACAACGCGCCACTTGGGCCCGACCAGGGACGCGGGGTTGCTTCAGGTTTCTGGTTCAATATTGGTGGACAGTCCAGCGCGGCAATCAACATCAACCAGGACGGGAGTGTGCTGGTGACAACCGGCACGCCTGATATTGGTGGGTCGCGCGCGTCGATGGCGATGATGGCCGCTGATGTGCTGGGTGTTGGTTACGAGCAGATTAAGGTCGGTATTGCAGATACCGGATCAATCGCGCACAGCGATCTGACCGGCGGCAGTCGGGTCACATTTGCCGTGGGGATGGCGGTGTCTCAGGCGGCATCGGCTGTGGTTGAGGAGTTACGCCGCCGCGCCGCATTGCTGTGGAGGGTTGAAGTGGATCAGGTCAGTTGGGTGGGCGGAGTTGCCCGATTGATGGCCTCTGGCGGGTCATCAAGTCTGAGTCTGACACAAATTGCTGCCAGCAGCGCGGAG
>CANHAR010000113.1 GCA_947458495.1 Gammaproteobacteria bacterium
CCCGCACAGTCACTGCGGAAATTCCGCAATCAGCGCCCAGCGCTGTCAGATTGAGCAACTGCCCAGAGCGCGCCGCGCACATGCGCAGGAAACGCTGGAACTGAGACAAATCGCGCACCGCGAGCAATTGCCGCACATCGCGCTCAATATATGTGTTCACATAATTTGCAAACCAGTCGTCCGCACGCAGTTCCCGATCATACAAAGCAGGATAACTGCCTTGCCACAACAGGGTATCCAGCTCCGGCAGCAGCGCTGCTGCGGACAGTTCGCCGGCGCTTAGCGGCAGCAGTTCAACACGGCCTATACGACCGGCCAACGATTGTGTGAGATTGGAAACAAATTCAAACTGGGCAGAGCCGGTCAGGATAAAGTCGCCCATGCGACCACGTTCATCAACCATCCCTTGCAGCCAAGACAACAAACCGGGACAGCGCTGAACCTCGTCAAGAATCGCACCATGCGGAAAGCGTTGCAGAAAGCGCAACGGATCTTGTTCTGCAAATTCACGCTCATCGGGGTTTTCGAGCGACACGTAAGGTTTATCGTGGCCGAATACTGCCTTGGCAAGCGTTGTTTTCCCGGACTGGCGCGGTCCGGTCAGAGCAATGACTGGAAAACCTTTTGCCAGGCGTTTTAAGGTGTTAGAGGCATTCCGAGGAATCATCTTACAAATCCAAAGTTCCAATTTAGATTTGTAAGATTACGCTCCGATGCCGGATTGGGCAAGCTTGAAGTTATCGCCGCGCAGGTTGCCAAGCTGATAAAGTAGCGCAGCAAGAACATAACAATCACAACAAGCGGAGGCCTTTATGACATCACGTACCACCTCAACCAGCCTAAAACACCTGATTGGCGCCCTATTGATAGCAACCCTGGCGGCGCCTTTGCACGCAGACACCTGGCCGCAAGAGGCGGTTGGCGCTGAAGCCGCTGGTTTCACGGCAGAGGGTATCGCGCAACTGGATGCCGCCATGCGCGAGATAGTTGCCAACCAGGACGTGGCCGGCATGGTGTGGATGCTGGGCAAAGACGGTCAAATTGCGACCTTTGAGGCAGCCGGCCTGGCGCGCGTTAATGATCAGGCACCGATGACCCAAGACTCGCTGTTCCGCATCTACTCCATGAGCAAACCCGTTACCGGCGTGGCGATGATGATGCTGTGGGAGCAGGGACTGTGGGATTTTGATGATCCAATCAGCAAGTTTGTGCCCGAGTTTGCCAATCTGAAAGTGCTTTCAAACAACAATACCGAACTGGTAGACCTGACCCGTCAACCCACCATGCGTGAATTAATGAGCAACACGGCCGGTTTTGCCTACGGCTTGTTTGGCGACGATCCGGCCAACCAGGCATTCCGCGATCAGGAGGTGTTGGCCTCTGGCGACCTCACTGAAATGATTCAGAAAATCGCGGCTATTCCGCTGTTGGCGCAGCCTGGCGAGCAGTGGTACTACTCGATAGGCATGGATATCCAGGGTTACATTGTTGAGAAACTGACCGGTATGCGTTTTGGTGAGTACCTGCGTCAGCATTTGTTTGAGCCACTGGACATGATGGACACACGTTTTTATGTGCTGCCGGACGATCAACAGCGCTTTGCCGAGGTGCACTATTGGGATGCCAACAGCAACGCACTGGCCCAGCAGGCCGAGCGACCTGACCGCCCCAGCTATCTGGATGCGGACCGGCTGGAATCCGGTGGTGGTGGCCTGGTGTCATCCACCCATGACTATGCACGTTTTATCCAGATGCTGATGAACAATGGCGAGCTGGACGGCGCGCGTATCCTGACACCTGAATCAGTGCGCATCATGAGCACCAACAGCCTGACGGGCGACGAAGACATGCGTTATGGCATTGGCGGACCCGGTCAGCCAGGTCAGGGCTGGGGTGTTGATATGGCGGTGCTGTTTGATCCGCAGGCCGCCGGTTCGCCACAAGGACCAGGCACCTATTACTGGGCGGGCGCCGCTGGTACATCGTTCTGGATTGATCCGGTGAATGATATCTTCTGGTTGTCGATGATTCAGGCGCAAGGCCCGCGACGTCCGGGTGCCGCTAATATGGGCGAGGTGGCACGCGATATCATTTATGAGAGTCTGCAGGAGTGAGTTATCGATTCAGGGTCATTGCTCAACATACTGGTCATATTCAGGCTGGCGGCAAAATGAGGTGATCGCTTGTCACAGATTGCTCGTAGAAACGAGCGCAGTGTTATATGTCATTAGTCAACAATAAAAGGATTTCCGCATGAAAAAGCTTACTGGAATTTTGTTAGCAACGGTCATACACGGTTTTTATCTTCCATCCGCCATCGCGCAAGACGGAAAAACAGCGTTGGTACCCCTGCCCTCCGTCGACGATTTCTCACGAGGCAATGATGGCTGGAGCGTCGGGTTAGGCTTGGGTGTTGAATATGAGTCGGCCTATGAAGGGTCAGACGAATTTGGTTTTGAGGCCGAGCCTGCCGGTGCAGTGCAATGGCGTCGCGGTAATGATGTGTTCTTCTGGGCGGGTGAGGCGCTGGGCTGGCGTGGTCTGCGGTCTGATACCTGGCTGTTTGAGGCGGTAGTGGCCTTTGATGAGGGCCGTGAAGAAAGCGCGTCCGATGACGGTCGTCTGGCGGGTCTCGGTGACGGAGAAGAGAATACGGAAGTTGTGTTTCAGGCACGTCGTGCCTTGGATGCTGACTGGCGTTATTGGTTGGTTGGCCGGGTGGTGACGGGCAGCGGCGGTAATCTGGGTCTGTTTGGTTTGGGGTATCGTTTTGGCGAGCAAACTGACGGCAGCGGCTCTGAGATTAATCTTGTGGGCGTTGCCCACGACAGTGATTTTGCCAACAAGGATTTTGGCATCAATGCAAGACAGTCTGTGGCATCGGGGTTAAGAGAAACCAGGATGAGCAGTGGACTGCGCTCTTTTGGCGTCAATTACAATTATCGCTATAACCTTAACGATAACTGGCAGGTGTTTGGCGAGGCCCTTTACGAACGTTTCAGCAGTGACGTTCAGCGCAGTCCCATCGCGCGCAGCAACTATGAGGCAGAGGTGAGCGTCGGGTTTCTTTACAGGTTCTAGGATGTTAGGGGGGCCGCCAATACGTGCGGCCCTGCTAAACACCGTAGTCGCGCTCTACCCTGGATATCCGAGCCTTGAATGAGGAGTACCATTTCTCGCGACCCAGTCTTTGGGCTTGCTGATGGTCAAGGTTGGCCTTCCACTGCTTGATAGACTCAAGATCAGACCAATAGGACACGGTAATTCCAACATCTTCTCGCGCTGTTTCTATGCCTAAAAATCCTGGTTGTTGTTGGGCCAACTCAACCATGTTATCTGCCATCTGAGCGTATCCGTTATCACCTTCTGTCCGCAAAGACGTAAAAATCACCGCGTAGTATGGCGGTTTTGGTGTTTTGGCAATGAGTGACATGTGTGCTCCTTAGAGTTTTGTCCGTAACCGGCGGATGCTGCCACAGTCTTTCACTCGGCCGCAGAGTCGGCAAGTGCAAAGAGCCCACCTTGCTGTTGGACAGAACTGCCTTTTAGGGGTAACGTTAAGCGCCCGAGTAATAACAACAATGACACGCTTTTAGGGAGTTCGAACCATGAAAAGAAAATTCCTCTTTACCTTGGCAATTGTGGCGAATACGTCGCTGCTTGCCTTGCCAGCCGGAGTGCTGGCCCAACCCGATATTGAACCAGCTGAACCATTCAAGGTCGGCACCTTTGTGGTCGGCAATGAGCAGTTTGCCGGCCTCGTGATGCGTGATGATTCCCTGATTGTGGATCTGGCGGAAGCCAATCAAGCGCTGGAGCTGATGCCGGAGTACCCCGACGTTGATATGCCCGATGATGTGCTCGGCCTGATCGAAGGTTATGAATACGGACTGAAATACCGTGTTTACGAAATCGTCAACGCACTGGTCGCATCAGGTCAGTTAAGCGGCAACGACCGACCCGACTACATCCATGCGGTGGCGGATGTTGATATCCGCGCTCCTATCCAGTACCCCAGCAAAATCATGAACGCAGCGGTCAATTTCTACACACACGCCTGTGAAGGCTGTACGCCGGAAGAACTGGCCGAGCGCACCAAGCAGCGTCAGGAAAATCGCGGCGTGCCTTACCTGTTCCTGAAGCCAACCCGCGGCGCAGTCATCGGTGATGGCGAAGACGTGATCATGCCCTTTGGTCGCGACGAGATTGAATATGAAGTCGAAATGGCCATCGTGTTTGGTCGCACAGGTAAGTATGTTTCTTCAGCCCGCGCCTATGATCACGTCTTCGGTTACATGGTGGCGATGGATATCTCTGATCGCGGTGGCCGTCCGCCAGGGGGCTTCAGCTCAGGTCAGGACTGGTTTGTTGGCAAGGGCCACGATACCTTTGCTCCGCATGGTCCGTGGATTGTGCCTAAAGAGTTTTATGGTGACCCCATGGAGCGTCTGCATCAGATCACGGTAGTGGATGGCGTCACCGTGCAGGAAGCCAAGGCCGGCGACATGATCCACAATATCCCGGAACTGATCGAGTACGCCTCGTCGCTGATCACTCTGTTCCCCGGCGATGTGCTGCAAAGCGGCACCTCTGGCGGCACCGGTTCGGGTCGTGTTGAACGTGCTACCGGTTCAGGTTACCTGGTTGATGGCGAGACCATCAGCGCAACCATCGAAGGTATCGGCACGCTGACCCATCGAGTGGTGCGTGAACTGAGTGTGCCTGACGATCTGTCCGGTTCGCAGTTACCACCGACCAGCACTTACCGCAATCGCTAATCTGGTGTAATGGCGCGCTTGATGGCACACCCCTGATAGCAAAAAAGCCCTGACTCTTGGAGTCGGGGCTTTTTTTTGGTGGGCGTGAGGTTGGGGTAAATCCATCAGGCGCTGAACAGTGTCTAGAGAGATGTCGGGGATTCAGACATAGAGGATCAATAATGTATATTCGTAATTTCTGCTTTCTATTTTTGTTTGTCTCGGTTCCGGCCTTAGCTGCGCCACCTTATTCTGGAACTGTTTTCGTAAACGAAAACATTATTAAATCTGACGATCCATCAACATTCGTTAAGGTCGAAGCGGCTGGAAATGGTCTACGTCAGATGTTCGATCGACGCGCAAACAATGGTCAGGGCGCGTGGGTGCGGCTGGAAGCCATACTTTTCAACGCGTTTTATACTGACGGGAAAGCCATAGAAATTCAGGTAAATCCTGAGTTCAACGCAACAGAGGCCGCTGACAAAGCCAGATTCTATGGACATGCAATCGGCCAATTGCCGTCGTTGCTTCGAATCGATGTCAAGACCGTGTGGATACACAAGGGAGACAAAGCCTTCGGAGGCGGCAACAACAACCTGCTCATCCATACAGATGCTACGGGCTATCATGGTACTTGGCTGGAAGAAACCCTGTTCCATGAAGCCTGTCACACGTCACTCGATTCACGCCTGGCAAATTCTTCAGCGTGGCTGAGCGCGCAGTCTCGTGATGGTGAGTTTATCTCCGGTTATGCCAGGGATAACCCTGGAAGAGAAGACGTAGCCGAAAGCTGCTTGCCATTCTTTGCGACGAAATTTCGCTCGAATCGAGTATCAGAAAATTATCTGACAACAATAAAGTCTGCTATCCCCAATCGGATTGCAGTGTTGGATTCGCTAGGCATGACACCAATCGTGCAGTCTGATCGTCCTGCTTCGTTCTTCTTTCCAACCGGGTTGTTGCATCTTCCAGCGGTGAAGGTTGGTGATGAGTATTTTGAAGTGACCATGAAGCTGGTGGATCTTGCCTCGGCGCGCTTTACATTGGAGACAGCGAAGGTAGCTGTCAGGCCCAGCTATGCGATTAAGACAGAGTTTTCTAACAATGTTCTGGATATACCATTGGTGCTCGTTGATGGAACACGCTTTGCCGTTCGTTTCAGTTTGACAAAAAATGATCCTATGGAGTTTTCGCTTAACTCGGCCAGCGAACTGAACTAACACGGCTGGCGGACTGCTTGAGAATGGCCATTGTTTGTCTATCGGGTAACTTTGTGCTTTTCATGAACGATAAAACGTCTGTCGGTTTATCGTGTGCTAGTTGAATATTTTTTTAGGTCACATTCTTAATTGTTAACGGTTCGTTTTAAACGTTTACCGCAGACACCGTGATTTTGAGCTTATTCCGGCGGCCACCGACCAGCATCAGTTAGTGTGCGTGGCCGATAGTTAAACTCGGGGTCATTCCAACGCATCCACACACTTGGATCCACAGAAACATTGACCGCCGGCTTGCCTTTTATCCCTTTATCGAATTTTCTGAAGTATCGGCCATCACCGTCGGCTTTGATTTTGCGGAACCACGCATAAGCCCCTTTCATAAACTCCCTGAAGGAATCCCTGGGTTGGGTTTTCCATGCGTGACTGGGGGCGTTAAACGCATCCAGCTTCAGCCCTACATGCGATGCCTTCTCCATCATCCATTGCAAAGGAATGTCGGCAAGCAAGTCCTGGGGGCCATAACCACCGCCGACATTGGCGTGAGCGCCGATAAACCAACGCTGCTCCACGTCACGGTTTTTTGGTTTCTGCTGCCCATTGTCACTGGTCCACAGCGGCACATCGTAGGCGGCCCTGTTTTCATCCAATGCAACCGCGTGGTACGCATAGTCCACAATACTGGAGAGCTCGGTATCGTGCCAGGAGTACTTTCCATGCTCTGAGAGGCTTGTTCCGGGCAGCCCCAATGCGCCGACGCTATCCCATACGCCGATGAAGTGAACCCTCGGAGCACGGCTGTAATTGTTCCTGAATGCCTGGCATTCGGCGCAGTCCGGGCTCAGGTTTTTATCTCTGTAGATGAATTCTGCCTTATCCAGCAAGCTTGGGCTGACGATACGCAGAAGCCCGCATTTTCGTATTAACCCAACAAGACTGCGTGCCGTATAGGCGCCGCGACTGAAACCAAATATCCAAATTTCGTCTTCATCGGCGTAGTGCTTTGCGAGCCACTCGTAGCCCTGCAGCAGGTTCTTGCTCAGACCGTAACCAAAGACGCCTCCCCTGAAATGGTCAAGCTTTGTTGTACCAACGCCGGGGTTGTAAAAAAATTGTTGCCTCACATCGCCATCATATTCACGGATGCGTCCAGCAAGCCGAAAAACATTTGTTTGGTCTTCTGGATCGTTCCAGGTTCCGTCAAACAGCAGAATCAATCGTTGTTTTTTCACGGAACCTCCTTTTTTTGGACGTGGGGTTTAGTTATATTTTTTTCGGAAATTACGCAGCCGACGCAAGCATCAGAGCGTTTTGTCAATAAGTTCTCTCACTGGCCGTGGGAGCATGTCTCGGAGCTTGCTGCTGAGCATTTCCTCGTGACGTTGCCAGATGATGCCGAGATAGATAACGCCAAACACATAGAGCCAAAATGCATAATCCTTGTCATGCCGGGTCCGAATGTCCACCCAGAAGGCAAGCAGCACGATGAGCATGCCAAACCCCAGCGATGTGAATACTCGAAACTCCCAAATCATATGGGTATAGCGGAAAAGAAAGGGGGACAAATCCATGCTGAAGTACCAGAGGGTTACTGCAATGGGCATGACCAAGAATGGCAGGCGGTAACGCCACAGCATGACCACGGCACTGGCAAGCGTCTGCTGTTCAGTAAGAACTCCGTGAGCCACAGGCCAGCGCCGGCATAGGCAATCGCGATGAAGAACAATCCCCATCCTCCGAAGCGTTCCCAGCCCAGCGTCATAAACAAGCTCATTGCACCAATGGCAATCAAACCGCCAAGGTAGTAGAGAACGTGTGTGAAACGAAAACTCGGCGTGTCCTTTCCTGTTTCTTTCAGGAATTGCCAAAGCTTCTCTGCCTGCTGTTCACTGATCAGGCCGCTTTCGGTTGCGGCCTTAAGGTGGTTACGATTTAGTTCCATGTTTTTAGGCTCTTTGAATGGCTTCTGCACTGAGAACAATCGTTAGTCCTTTATGCAACAGCTTTCCATGAAGGCGTCGGTGCAAAAACATGCCCAGCACAACAAAAGCCTCATATCTGGCTTTTTCCGGAATTTCCAGTTGCTCCTCCCTGCTTCTGTCCTTAATCTCATCGAAGTGATTTACATAACCCCATTCCATTTTTTGTCTCCCTCTGGAAGTCACAAGTATTGAATTTTTTGGAGAGGTTTTTAGACCAGTCTGCATAAATGGGTACTACGGCTGACTTCGAATCTAATAATTTAACCGTAGGCATAGGCATAGAGATAGAGATAGCCACACTCGACGGTTAAAGGATCGACCCCCGCGCCCGGGAGGTTCCTATACCAAGGCTCTTTTGATACAAAATCGGCGCAGGCCGTCTGATACATAATCGGCGCAGACCGTCACTGTCATCTAGTCAGCTCCTGATCGATTAAAATTACTCAACGCGGAACTTGATTGGCGTACCAGAGTAATAAACCTCACCTGGCTCTGCATCCAGCGAATAACCAACATACACTGCTACACCAATATTGCGCACTTGATTAGCGTCCAGATTAAAATCCTTCAGGACATAAATTTCGTTAGCGCCGCTAAGCGTCATTGAGGATGTCTTTTTGAGTGATTCTACTTTGCCGTCCCAAGGTGCAAACCCATTATCAGTTTTCATTAGTGTAATGCCATCTGACA